>NZ_CALHHT010000266.1 GCF_938031315.1 uncultured Campylobacter sp. | reverse complement strand
CAGTCTATTGAGGCGGGAGTGGATCTTGATTTTGACGTGGGATTTCGCGAAGTCGCGCCCATTAGCTCTATCATACAAACTGCAGGCCGCGTAAATAGGCATTTTGGGAAAATAAGGGGCGAGCTATACGTCTTT
The DNA here is from genome assembly GCF_938031315.1 of uncultured Campylobacter sp. Lineage (GTDB taxonomy): Bacteria > Campylobacterota > Campylobacteria > Campylobacterales > Campylobacteraceae > Campylobacter_B. The sequence goes on along the minus strand of NZ_CALHHT010000266.1, from coordinate 1,955 downwards.
CCGGAAATAAGTAAATTTACAAATTTGATTTATGGCGATTTATATAAAGTAAGCGGAACTATTTTGGAGGATTTTAGACGAAAAGAGGTGCGAGAGAGCGAAATTTTAGAAATTTCAAATTCATTTTTTCAAAAAGTTAGCGCTCAGCTAGAACAAGATACGGATGAAAGCGACATAGGAAAGAGAATAAAAAAGCTTGAGTTTGAAGACATTAACGAAGAGATTAAAAAGGTTATGGACGATAACTGCAAACAAACGCTAATAATCGAAGCCAAAGAAAATTTTATTAAGGATTTTGAAGCTAAAATTTTAGAAATTAAAAATAGCTCAAATGGCGAATTTACGATACGAGACCTTTTAAAAAATCACATCAGAAAATTGTCGAAATTTAGCATAAACGTAACATTTAAAGATAAAGAAAAATTATTACAAAATTTAAAGCAAATACGCGGACTAAAAGATATGTTTTATCTACCGTTTGGCTCGTCTTATTTTTATAGTGCGGATTACGGGCTTAAAAAAGATACGAATTTAGACACCCTGGACGAGGTATTCGACTAATGTTTTGCAAAGACCAAATCACCGGTACGCTTGTGAATTATTACATCACCTGTAAGCGCGAGGCGTGGCTTTACGCGCACCATATCCACGCCGATCAGGAGGATGAAAACGTGCTGATGGGCAAGGCGCTAGCAGACATCAAAGAGAGCGATTTGCAGGACTTTGCATTTTCAAATTTAAAATTCGACAAACTTTCCAAGCAGCGCGGGCACTACTTGATTACAGAATATAAGAAAAGCCTAAAAAACGAGCTTGCGGGCAAGATGCAGCTACTTTTTTACGTCTATCTTTTAAAAACGGGCTTAAATTTAAAAGAGGTAAAAGGCAAACTAATCAGCGGTAAAAAGGTGATTTTGGTGGATGATAGTAGCGAAAATTTCGCTCTGATCGAGCAAATTTTAAGCGAGATAACGGCGCTTGCGAACCTAGAGCGACCGCCGAAATTTACGCAGGGAAAATTTTGCGCAAACTGCGCTTACAGCGGATACTGCGTGAGTTAAAATTTAGAAAAATGTACGTGATTTTGTTTTACGACATCGCCGGCGCCGAGCAAAAAGAGAAAAACAACGCAAACCGCATCAGAAAGGCGGTCGAGAAGTTTTTGCCGCGCGTGCAGTTTTCCGTTTTTGAAGGCGAGATTCGCGAGAGCGATTTTAAAAAACTAAGCGCGATTTTGCAAAAAGAGTGCGTTACGCAGCTTGACTCTATCGTGATTTACACGTTTAATTCGCTGAAGTATTCCAAGCGTATCGTAATCGGACAGGATAAAAACGGCGCGCTGTTTAGTTAAATTTGCTTGCGTAAATTTGCTGAGTTTGGCGGCACTTGAAATCCCACCTAAATTTAAGGAAAAAAGATGCAAAAAAGCGGCAGAACGCATTTTATTTTAAGCGCAGGCAGGCTTCGCAGGCAAGATAACAATATCTATTTTGACAAATTTGATGATGCGGGCGCGGTCGTCGCTAGTAAAATTTTGCCGATAAACGCGATCGATGAAATTTACGTGCTGGCAAAAGTGCAGATCGACACCTACACTATGGCGTTTCTGGCGGATAACAACATCCTTTTGCACGTTTTTAGCCCGTATCAGAGCTTTCGCGGTAATTTTTATCCAAATACCTCAAACTCGGTCAATAAAAGCGGCTTTGTGCTGCTAAACCAGGTCCGCGCCTTTGACGACCCCATTAAGCGTGTCTACATCGCCCGCGAGATCACTCGCGCGCACATCCTAAACGACGCGGCAAACTGCAAAAGACACGGCGTGAAATTTGACGCCTCGCCCCATATAAAGGCGCTAAACGCCACGGCGGACGTGCCTGCGATAATGGCAGTGGAAGGGGCGTTTCAAAAGCTCTACTACGAAAAATGGAACGAGATAATCGCGGATCAAAAAA
>NZ_CALHHT010000265.1 GCF_938031315.1 uncultured Campylobacter sp. | reverse complement strand
TATACACCTCCATGTTTATCACATCGACCTTCCTGCTACAGCCGCTAAAGATCAAAACGGCCATAACGCTCACCGCAATCAGTAATTGTTTCATAAGACTACTCCTTAAAAAATATTCGCGAGATTATATGAAATAAAAGATAAATGTAAGTTTAATATTTAGCTTAGATTTAAACAAAATTTACGCGCCTTTGCGGAATTTTAAAGCGTAAATTTAAAAGCAGTCGTTTGGATAAATTTTAAAATTTTATCTCGGTGGGCGCTGCGTAAATTTAGCAAATGCAAACCCGCCGAGAATTTAAACAAAAGCAAGCGGCCTATTGACCTTTAAAAATTTCGATGACATGCCCCAGCTCGCCTATGCGCTCCTTGGTCATCTGCAGATAGCAATCCGCCGATTCCACGCGGTAAAGCTCGCCCTCAAAAGGGATAAACGGGCATTTGGCCTCTTTGTAGGCTACCCATTTTCGCTGGATCTCTTTCAGCTTCTTTTTGTTATCGTCGTTTAGGGCGTCTAGCGCTTCTTTGTAGGTCTCGTTTAAAATTTTATCCTGGATCTTCAACTCCGCATTGATGCACTTGATGTTGCCTTCCGCCGAGCCGTCCTTTTTGAGACACTCGCCCATCCTTGCTTCAGACTCGTCCGCCTCGCTCGTTTCTAAGCCTGCCGACTCTTTCACCTTTACGGAAAGCGGCCCGGCGCCGAAAGCCAAACTCGCTGCAAACGCGGCAAAAATCAATTTTTTAACCATATTTTATCCTTTAAATTTTGCTGAGAATTATCCCTAAAAACGGCTAAATAAACAATAAATTCTAAATTTACAAATAAAGCGAGCAAAAGGGTAGCCTGGGTAAATTTGATTTTAAAATTTTTAGAATTTAGGATTTAAAATTTAGATTCTTGACGTTTTCGTCAGTCTTCTTCATAGCCTCGGTCGGAGCCGCACCAATAGGATATTTGTGTCCCAAAGACTCAGGCGCAGGAACAGGAGTAGCCTCTTGAGTTAGCTTGATGCTGATGCCGTATGGCGCAAGCTCATTAACTAGCTCGATCTGTCCTTGGCGAGCGAACTCTTTGCATTGTCCTAGAATTCTAGCAGCCTCTTCATCTCCGTGGAAGCCGTAGCTGTTTTCGCTAAATGCGAAATCCCAGCGGATGTGAGTTTTGCGGTGCAAGTAAAGAGTCTTTTCAAGAGCCTTACTGATCGCTTCTTTTCTCTCTTTTTCATCGGCGATCAAAGCAAATTTCTCATGCTTAGCTAGCTCTGCACGGGCGGTTTTTACGTCTTGGATCAAAGAAAGTAGCGCATTTTCGCAGTTTCTTAGCTCGTAAGCGTGGCGATTCTGAACGAACGCGATTCTATCTTTTAACACCTGCTCGCTTTGCGGGTGGCAAGTTTTGCAAGCCGCGTTTATATCGGCAAGCGGAGTTAAAATTTCATGCTCGGTGATCTTTTGAGCCCCGGCGCGTTTATACGGCATATGGCAGTCCGCACACGTTACGCCGCTTCTTCCGTGGATACCGGTCGAGCTTAGCTCGGCCTCAGGGTGCTGCATTTTAATGATTTTTGCACCGGTATCTTTATGGATATAGTCAAATTTAAATCCGTCTTTAGCTAGCTGATCGTCGTAGTATTGGTCGAAATTTTCGATCTTAAACGGCTCGCCTTTCTTCCAGAAATTCCAAGGGAAAGTTAGAGTTTGGTTTTTGCCGAAGTAGTACTCGACGTGGCACTGCATACAAACGAAGTTTCTCATCTCCTGTCTGCTGGCTTTTATGCCGCTTTTCGCGTCGGCCTCGTAGCCGCGAGCAGCCATTGCATTAACAAATCCAGGTCTTGTTACTCTTAGGCTCATATCGTCCGGGTGGTGGCAGTCTGCACAAGTGCTTCCCAGGTGCGATCCGTGGATACTCTCTCCGTGTTTGGCGGCGATCTTTTTCATAACGTCAAAGTATGGGATAGAGTTCATCTTCGTCCAAGCAGCTTTTCTCTTTTCGCCTTCCTCTTTCGGCATTACGTCGAAGAAAGGCATCGGCTGGCTAGCTGCTGGAGTCGGATCTTCGGTTAGTTTGTAATCAGGATCTAGCTGAAGCGCGGTCAAATAGCCGGTATGGCAGTTTACACAGGCGCCTGGTTGACCTTTAAACGCAGGAAGTCCGTGAGCATTTAAAAATTCTTTATCGTTTCTTTTGGTCTCGATCTGATCTATTTGAGTATAGTAGTGGGTTCGTGGTTTGCTGTAATCAACGCCGAACGCATAGCCGTTCCAAAACACGGTAGCCGCAGGCCAGCGAATAATCTTACTATAAGGAAAATCTCCGCCGAAAGCGGTTTCTACAAATTCGCTTCCTTTTGGATTTTCGTCGCTTTTATGCTCCATTTTTTTGTAGCCGTCAAGCTGATTTGGGAAATTTGCGCCCCATTTTTCAAAATCCGGCTCGAGCTCGCTTACCTTATTTAGCATTAGCGGGTAAGTTTTCTCCTCCGCTTTCTTTTCGCCTATATCGGTAAAAAGAGCGAACATCGCAGCGCCTAAAACTACCGCCACTAAAAAGGCGATCGCGTACAACACTTTATTCATTTTTTCCTCCTGTTAAATTTAAAAATTGTGCGCGTGTCCGGCCTCTCTGTGGCAAGAAACGCATTCAAGGGCTTGATAGTCGTTGCCCTTATGACTTTGAGCCTTATCGTTAGGCACAGCATTACCTATGGCACGCGGATCGATTACGTTTGCGGCGTAATCTTTATGACAAAAGATGCAGTTTTGCGTCATATTTTTTTTGGTCTTTTCATGAGCGGTAAATGCATATGGATTTTTCTTGAAAGTAACGGCGTAGGCGTGTCCGAGGCCGCTTTGAGCTTTCATTATCCAATACCCCAAGAAATCGTGCGGCAA
>NZ_CALHHT010000264.1 GCF_938031315.1 uncultured Campylobacter sp. | reverse complement strand
TTCTTTTTAAACTCACTCTTTTATTTTAAAAATTTTTAAATTTTAAAATTTGGATGTTTTATCCTCGCTGTTTTCGGGGCTTGCTAAGAATTTCAGATTTGATATTTAGCTTGTTGCAGGAAGTCAAAACCAATAAAGCGCTCACCGCCGTTAAAATGCTCCGCAAGGCGACGCATCTTGGCATGGCGCCTGCAGCACACTGAAGATTTACGAGCCGTTTTGGCGCGGCTCGAAACAGCGCCTCATCAATATGATGAATTCGAGGCTCGGTTTAAGCGTTATTTTATCGCGATTTGAAATAGCCGTGGCTCATAGATAGAGCGAATTCACGTCTCAGTTTGCCGCTCTGTCTATGAAATTTACGGCCAAAAACATCTCGCAAAATCGCCTTGGATTTTAATCCTTAGTAACGATCGCGCCGTTTTTTATTTCGTGCACGCAGACATTTCTGTGCAGCTCTTTATCGCTATCTAAAGTATAGTAGTACGTTGTTACTGTGCAGCGTAAATCGGCGTCGATGACGAACTCCTGCTTGGCGCGCATCGGCGGCTTGCTTTTACCGCAGTGCACGTAATCGGAGTAAATTTCGCGACAATCGCTTATACGAAATGCGTCGTTTAAAAGGCACATAAAAACATATTCGTGCCCGTGCTTGCTATCTTGGAAATCCCCCAGATAAAGCCTTAGCAGAATTGTTTTGGCGCTCTTTTTTGGCAAACGACAAGCCCTTATGTCTTTGATCCTCTCCCAATACGCGCTTAGATTGTCGATTAAAAAATTCTCCTTTACGAACGAAAACAGCTCATTTTTATCAAGTAAATTTTTATCGATAGCCGCTAAGGGCGAAATTTCTCCCGGATAGCGAATCGGTAGTTGCGCGATCGGTAGATCGTCGTAAATATCTTTCATACTCTGATAAATCTCTGGCCGCGGCGCATCGTCTCCCTTAGCCGCAGCATTTTCCATGCCGCATAGCGCAAGTAGGCACAGCAAAAATATCCACACCTGCTTCATAACATTTCCCCTTGTTTCGGTCGTGACCTCTTTGTTCCTGATCATGCTGTAAATTTTAAAGCCTTAAAATTTACGCTCTAAATTTTAAATTTACGTCTCGTCGCGCTCTTTACGCGAAGTAGCGTAAAGAGTAAAATTCCTCTTTTAAATTTATGCTTTGTCGCGCCGCATAGTTTTGCGGCTTTTTGCTCCTAGCGGCGGGCAATCTCGCGGGGTTATGCTGCGGTTTATTTGGGGCAACAGCCGCGTGCGATTGCAGCGGCAAATTTATACGAATTTTGCAAGCAGACGGCAGCCGGTCGCCGCGCGGATAGACAAAATTTCTGTATCAGGCGCTCGGCGAAATTTCATGGCGGAGCTGCGAAAAGAAATTTTAATAGCGTACGGCGGTAAATTTTAGCGACGTCGCCCCTCGCTTCGCCGCTTATAAAATTTGCAAATTTTATTTCCCGAGTGTACACGGATTACGCCGATGAGATTTATAAACCGCTATACGCAAACTCTCGGCTTTGTCCTTCCGCCGCCACAGCGGCTAAATTTTTTCTACTCGCGCTAAGTGCGTCTCTAAGTCGGTCTGTATTTACGCTAGCACAAAGTATCGCGCAGCCAAATTTAAAGGATAAATTTCATTCACGCAGGTATAAAATTTAAAAATTTCAAAGCCCAAGTCGTTTAAATTTAACCAAAGTCGGCAGAGTTTAAATTTTAAAGAGATCTAAATTTTAATTATTTTAAAAAAAGATGAAAGAGCCGCGAAGCAGGCGCTTCACGGCAAATTTAAAGGGAGTTATCTAAGCTCGGGAGCGATCTGCGCTACCCACGCCTCGATGCGGCTCTCGGTGAGGTCGCTTTGATTGTCGTTGTCTAACGCGAGGCCAACGAATTTGCCGTCCACTACGGCCTTACTCTCGTCAAATTCATATCCGTCGGTAGGCACTGCGCCTACGATATTTGCACCCGCTTTTTTGAAGTTATCGTATAGCTCGCGCATTGCGTTGCAGTAGGCGTCGCTGTAGCTTGAGCTATCGCCCATACCAAAAATCGCGACGGTCTTGCCCGCGACATCAAGGGCTGAGAAATCAAAGCCCGCCCAGTCGTCTTGCAGCTCGCCGTCGTTCCACGTCGAGCTTCCGATTACGAGCGCGGTGTATTTGTCTAGGTCAGCAGGCGCGATATCTGCGACGTTTTTTAGCTCATTTTCGATGCCGAGCTTTTCCGAGATCAGCTTCGCAGCATCTTCGGTATTGCCCATCGAGCTTCCAAAAATAATTCCAACCATTTGGTATCCTTTTAATAAATTTTGTCGGTAAGCTTGTATGGTACTAATTTCATAATGAAATTTCCCTTAAAGCATTCGCTTTTTATCTCGACGTGGCGGTTAAAATTTTCATTTTTTGGATAGACAAGATACACGGCATCGAGGTTTGCTCCGCATGAAAGCTCTAGCGCTTTTTTTATATCATTATCATAAAGCATAGGATTTGAAACGAGCATCGATCTGAAATTTGCTATCACTCCGAGCGAAAATCCGTTTTTTCGCACGATGATGAGTTCGTTTTTAAGCTCAATCTCTGCGCCTGCATTTCGCAGCGCGATCTTTGAAAACACAAAATCACTAAACGCCTCGCGGGCATTTAGCAGCACGCCACTACGCAGGCTTACGATCGCGCGAGCTAGCTTATAAGCTGGCTTGGCGGCAAATACAGGTAGCGGCATGTCGCGCAGATAGGCAAAGATTATCGCATTATCTGCCGCGCAGAATTTCACGGCGGGCTTGAAGCGGTAAATTTTGCGAGCCCCACGCCCAAGCTCGGAGGCGATGAAATTTAAAAATGCAGCGCGAAACTGCGAAGCGCTTTTTAAATTTGCGGGCGGAATTCTATA
>NZ_CALHHT010000263.1 GCF_938031315.1 uncultured Campylobacter sp. | reverse complement strand
CGGCAAATTCCGCCTGATCCTCGTAGTTTTTGCTAAACCAAGTCCCAAAATCCGCGCTCATCTCCTTGTTTTGATACAGTGAGTACACGTCGTACAAATATGCCCCGCCGTAGGGGCGCGCATCGCTTACGTGATAAAATTTGCGCTTTTCTACGAGGCTTTTTAGCAGCGTCTTTAGCTCGGCGGGCTGCTTTAGGATCACGCCTTTACCGAGCTCGCAAAGTAGGGCGTAGGATACGGCGTGGAAGGTGCCCGCGACGATTGCGGAGGTGATTTTTTTATCAAAATGCCGCTGCAGCCTCGCTATCATCTCGCTCGCGGCCTTGTTCGTAAATGTAAGAAGCAAAATTTTTCTAGGGCTCGTGCCGAGATTTAGCAGATGAGCGATGCGCGCGACGATGGTGCTGGTTTTGCCCGTGCCTGCGCTTGCGATTATTAGATTGTGCCCAGCAGGAGCGGTTGCAGCGGCGTATTGTTCGGTGTTTAGCTTAGCTAGAGCGTCCAAGATTATTCCTTTGCAAAAAGGCGTCATTATAGCCTAAAATCATTAAAATTCTTTGATATAATTGCGCGATGAAATTTCTAAAATTTACGTTAAAAATCGCGCTATTTTGCGCATTTGCATTCGCTCTGTTTTTGATCCTAGACGCGCTTTATCCGCTAAATTTGGATATGCTAAACAAGCAGAAGAGTAGAATTTTATATGACCGAAACGGCGAAATTTTAAATATGCAGATCAGCGACGATCAAATTTGGCGCTTTTACGCGAGCGCAGACGAGATACCGCCGCGGCTGAAACAAAGCGCGATCTATTTCGAGGATCAATATTTTTACTACCATTTCGGCGTCAATCCAGCCTCGATTTTGCGCGCGGCTACGTATAATTTTACGCAAAATTTTACTAAAAAAAGCGAGGGCAACGTCGAGCGCGTCGGAGCCTCCACGATTACGATGCAGGTCGCGCGTATGATGCGCCCCAAACAGCGCAGCTACAAGAACAAAATCATCGAAATTTTCAACGCCTTTCAGCTGGAGTGGCACTTCAGCAAGGATGAAATTTTAGGAATGTATTTCAACCTCGCCCCATACGGCGGCAACATCGAGGGGGTCAAAACTGCGGCGTATTTTTACTTCAAAAAGGACCTGCGCGAGCTTAGCAACGCTCAAATCGCGCTTCTTAGCGTGATCCCGAAAAACCCGAACAAAAACCGCCTAGACCGCAGATCAAACATCAACGCGCTTAAAAACCGCCTAATTTCGCAGCTACGAGAAGGTGGCGTGATCTCGCAAAGCGAGTATGAGCGCGCCCTTGCAGAGCCATTTTCGCCCAGACGCTACGCAGCGCCCAATTACGCGCCGCATTACGCGCTGCTAGCGTTTAGCAATTATAAAATGCAGAATTTTACCGCCAAAGAGGACGTAAATTTCACTCAAAATTTTGATTCTAACGGAGCGCCCGGTGGGGCAGCGGAGCAAGCAGGCTCGTCTGCGCACCGAGCCGCGGCGGCAGAGTTAAATTTTTCGGGCGCGACTAGTGCCGAAATAAATTTTACGGCTGCGGCGAAGGTTGGGGCGAATTTATCAAGCGCCGCAAACGCGCAGACGGGAGTGGATTTGAAAGAAATGAATCCCAAAGAGGCGGATTTTAAAACAGATGCGCCAAAGAGTTTAAATTTAAGCAAACGAACGAGCTTAAATTTAAACGAGCGCGAAGGCGTAGAATTGCAGGCGGGCGCAAAACCGAATGAGCCGGAAAGCGCAGTAAAACCAAATGGAGGAAAGAGTGCAAATTTAGATGAGCGGCGAGATTTTATTGATGCCGCCCATCCGTCGCAAAATACGCAAGACCCAAATTTAAACGAGCGACGAGGCGCTGCGTATTCGCCGCAGAATTTTAGCGTAGATGCGGATTCAGATAAAGGGCAAACAGAGTATTCGCCGCAAAATTCTAGTGCAGATATAAATTTAGACAAGCGGCGTAGTGCCGCCGACGCACATCCGCATCAAAACTCGCAAAATCCGCAAAATCTAAATTTAAATAGTCGGCAAGATACCGCGCATCCGCCGCAAAATCCGCAGGCAGATGCAAACTCTAGCGAGCGGCCGAGCGTAAATTTTAGTGCGCAGACAAATTCCTTTTCAGACGCTAGTGCTCAGACGCATTTCGCTTCGTCGGACGCTAATGCTCAGACAGATTCTACTCCGGGCGCCAAAATACAGACGGTTTCTGCTGCAAGCGCCGAATCGCAGGCAAATTCCGCTCCCAACGCCAAGATGCCGCAAAATTTCGCTTTAGCCGCCCAGGCGCAAATAAATTCCGATCTAAACGCCAAGACGCAGGAAAATTCCGTAAACTCTAAAGCGGGCGTGCAGTCCAAGGAGCAAACTACGCTAGCGCAGGAGCTTGCGCGCCTAAGCGAGGGTAAAATTTATTCAAATTTGGATCTGAAAACCCAGATCGCGCTTGAAAATTTCTTAAAAGACGAAATTCTTGAGCTTCGCAGCAAGGGGGTGCGAAACGGCGCTGCGGTGCTGATCGATAACGAAAGTATGAGTGCGATCG
>NZ_CALHHT010000262.1 GCF_938031315.1 uncultured Campylobacter sp. | reverse complement strand
TACAGCTAAATTTTAAAGTATGAGTTTGTGACCAAGATTACATAGACAGCCAAACTGCCCCCCAAAAGCGAGTAAATTTTAAAGTACAAACTTGACCGCGCAAGTAAAAAATAAAGAGCGTGCGCTTCTGTAACTCCCCGCAGGAGTTGCCAAAAACAAAATTCCGTGATAAAATCCCGATCTCTGCCCACCCTTTTACTAAAACGATTTTTAAAAAGCTAAATTTAAGCAGCGTTTTCGCTCCTTTGATTTCGCTCTTTAAATTAAGATTTAAATTTCGCGGCACAGCGGACGCGTAAATTTAATCAGCGCGCAAAAGCCGATCCGAAATTTTACCAGGTCAAAATTTTGCCTAAATTTATTTGGCGACGACCGAGTTTAAATTTTATTCGTAGGTTTTTCGTAGTAGCCCCATTTGGCGCGGTATTTTCTCCTAGCTATCCGAGTCAAAACGATCTGAATGATCAAAAGCGCAAGCGCGCCGCCGCCCCATTTCAAATATGTGATTCTATAGGAATCGGATATGGTATCGTAATAAAACCTGGTTGCAAAAGCATAATCGTATTTTAAAACCATTTGCCCGTCTTTAAGGGCGATCTGCCGTGCAAGGTCGGTATCGCCATCGATCCTTTGGTACCAAATTTTTACCTCTTTGTCGTATATCGCGGCCCTGTATCCGTCTATCTCGGTGCTATAAACATCTAAATAAAAACGCCTCTGTTTAAGCGCGCCATCCGCTAAATTTAACTTATAATAACTAGTCCCTCTACTCTTATTCGTTTGCACATATATGACGCACCCCTCTATGGTCTGCAAATCCTCGGGGCCAGACGGCAACACGGCCGTGTAGGACGTATACGGCGTCGCACCAAGGATAAAAAACAGCAGCACACACCTCAAAAGCGCATTCATCTGATTAAAGCTAGCGATCCTCTTTTCATCGTATTTCGTATCAAAAAGCATCAAACCTCTTTTGTTTAAATTTTATCTCGGCGCTTTATCCTGGCGCACCGTAGTGGCAGAAAAGTAGAGCTGCGTCGCTCCAAACTTTCGCGATCTTTAAAATCGTACCTTTGCAAT
>NZ_CALHHT010000261.1 GCF_938031315.1 uncultured Campylobacter sp. | reverse complement strand
AATTATGTGTCGTGTGAGGCATGGAATTTTATAGGCGACGTGGAATTTTAGAATTTATGCATTGCACGGGCTTATAATTTTATCTCCTGCATAAAATTTTAAAATTTGCACCGACGTAAAGATGCGAAATTTATCACTAGCGCTGAATTCTAAACGCAAGGCTACAACGAATTTATTTGCTTGCGAGTTTGAGCTGCATTTTGAAATTTTGCACAAAATCTGCTTAAAATTTTATTCCTGCGAGTCGTGCGCCATGCGCTTATAAAATAATTTCAAAATTTATGAGCAATTTAGATTAAAATCCGTATTTAAATCCTATATTTATTTAAAATTTTAGCGATTATTAGAGAGGATGCTTGAAGAATTAAATAAAGATGGATATAAAATTAACGGCACTAAATTGCAATATCTGATAGCGAAAAATGAGATGATACGGAAAATTTTATGAGATACCAAGCATCAAGACGGCTACACTATAGCGGTTACTATAAGCGGCAGCGATACGGATAAGATAAATACTTACACAGAAAAAGAAGGATTGTAATAGCAAAGACGATTGGAATTTGAATGTGTAAAAAAAGCACTTAATTAAATTTTTCTAAGCATTTGGCGAGATTATATTAAAACAAGAAGGAATGTATACTCGTGAAATTTAAATATGAGCGTCGGGCGCAAAATAGCCGCGGAGTGGATCGGCTAGCTCCGCTAAAAGCGCTATATAAAGGGTAAATTAAAACGGAGCTTTACCGAATTAAATTTACCCGATTTGCCTCTCTATGAAATTTATTCGCCCAGGAAGTATTTCAGATCCGCCTGCGCATCGCCGCTGATTAGGCGAAGGCCGAAATTTTGCACCAAGAAGCCCAAAATTTCGTCGTTGAAAAACTCAGGCACCGTAGGGCCTACGTTGATATTCTTAACGCCCAGACTAAGCAGCGCAAGCAGGATGATGACCGCCTTTTGCTCCATCCACATCAGCACGATCGAGACCGGCAGGTCGTTTACCGCGATGCCCGTAGCCTCGCTAAGCGCTAGGGCGATCTTGACCGCACCGTTGCTGTCGTTGCACTGGCCTAGATCGATGTAGCGCGGAAGCTCGGTGCCGGGCACGGTTCCGAAATCCACGTCGTTGAAGCGGAATTTGCCGCAGCTGGAGGTCAAAATCACGCAGTCCTTCGGCAGGCTAAGCGCTAGCTCGCGGTAATACTCGCGTCCCTTGCCCGGCGCGTCGCAGCCTGCGATGACGAAAAAGCGGCGGATTTTGCCCGATTTGATCGCGTCTAAAATTTGTGGCGCGAGGCTCAAAATCGTCTTGTAATGCCCGCCCGTCACCAAGCTCTCGTCGCTGTCCATGCTCACGTCGCCGCACGCAAGCGCGCACTCGATGAGCGGCGTAAAATCGTCGTTTTGGATATGTTTGATCCCGTCGGTGCCCGCGATAGAGTAGCCAAACAGCCTGTCTGCGTAGCTACAGGACGAGCGAAGCGGCACGATGCAGTTGGTGGTCATCAAAATCGCGCCCTTAAATTCGTTAAAAAGCTTGGTCTGATCGAACCACGCCTTGCCGACGTTGCCCTTTAGATGCGGATACTTGCGAAGCTGCGGATAGCCGTGCGCGGGAAGCATCTCGGAGTGGGTGTAGATATTGATGCCCTTGCCCTCGGTCGCTTTTAGTAGCGCCTCAAGCGCGTGCAGGTTGTGTCCGCTAACCAAAATCGCCTTGCCCTCGACCTTGTTTTGGCTTACTTTAACCGGGGTCGGTACGCCGAATTTTGCGGTATGCGCCTCGCTTAAGATATCCATCATCGCCACGCCCGCGCTTCCGACGGCCATCAGCTGCGCGATATGCTCGTCAAAGTTAAAATTTGAGTTCGTCAGCGTGAAATACAGCGTGTCCGCCATAACGGTATCGACCGCGCTAGTATCGGCGCCGAGCTCGTGCGCGTGGTGGCGGTAGGCGCTAAGACCCTTAAGTCCGAAAACCATAGTGTCTTGAAGTAACGCCAGCGTCGAGGTTTTGCCGCAGGTGCCTTTGCTTTGGCCCTTTGCGCCGCAGCCCTCGGGTACGCTCATTTGGCACTGATGACAGAACATCTCTAGATTGTCGCTCATAGAAATCCTTTGTAAAAAAATTTAGTTGGTAATTTTAAGATTTTATTTAGGCAAAAAAATTGATTATAATCAATAAATGGCTAAATTTTATCAAATTTATTTACAAAATGAGAATTTTAAATTTTATAAAAGGTATTCTAGATTGCTTAGAAAGTATAACGAGAAATTAGAATATTAAAAAATTTCTGGAACAAATTTTTATAAAACTAAGAAAACTTAAAGCTCTTTAAGCATCGATAAAATCAGGGGTCTAAAGGAATTTTTGAGTATATATGGCTCCGGATGCTGGATTCGAACCAGCGACCAAGCGGTTAACAGCCGCCTACTCTACCGCTGAGCTAATCCGGAACGCGTAGAATGGATGGTGCGGATGAAAGGACTTGAACCTTCATGCCGTGAGGCGCCAGATCCTAAGTCTGGTGTGTCTGCCAATTTCACCACATCCGCAAAAAAGAAAGCGCATATTATCTAAATAGCTCTTAATATGAGCTTAATATGGTACGCCCAAGAGGATTCGAACCTCTGACCTACGGCTTAGAAGGCCGTTGCTCTATCCTACTGAGCTATGAGCGCAAATTATCGAATCAGTGGTACGCTCGAAAGGAGTCGAACCTTCAACCTACAGATCCGAAGTCTGTTGCTCTATCCAATTGAGCTACGAGCGCATAAAGTGGGGTGAGTTGTGGGAATCGAACCCACGACCCTCAGGACCACAATCTGATGCTCTAACCTACTGAGCTAAACTCACCACAATGGTCGGAGCGAAAGGATTCGAACCTTCGACCCTCTGGTCCCAAACCAGATGCGCTACCAGCCTGCGCTACGCTCCGAAGATTTTCGTGGATTGAATGAAAAGCGTATTATATATATTTTTTCTTAAATTCCGCTTTTTACGGCTCTAAATTTAATGAAATTTAGCAAGTCTCATCTGTTTTTCTAAATTTTTCAATAAAATTCGCATCAGCGCCAGTCCCTTCGTGCGGTGCGAAATTTCAAATTTCACCTCAGCGGGCAGCTCCCCGATCGTGCGGTCAAATCCGCGCGGAATAAACATAAAATCGTATCCGAATCCGTTTTGCCCGCGCTGCTGCGTTATCGCCGTGCCGTGCATAAAGCCGTGCGTGCAAAACTCACCCAGATCGCATTTTAGCGCTATCGCCGCCGTGTAATGCGCGGATGAGGAGTCTAAATTTAAAGCTTCTAGCTCGCTTGCTAATTTATCGCGATTGCTCGCATCCGTTGCATCTGAGCCGCTAAAGCGCGCCGAAAATATCCCCGGGGCCCCGCCCAGTGCGTCCACGCAGATACCGCTATCGTCGCTTAATACAAAAAATTCGCTCTGTAAATTTTTACTTTTTAGCGCCTCATGCACTGCGCGAACTTTAATAAGCGCGTTTTGTTTGAAGCTCGTGCCGCACTCGTCGATCTCAAAAGGATCCAGCACCTCGCCAAGCGCACACACGTCGTATTCTGTGAAAAATTCTTTTATCTCTTTTGCTTTATTTTTATTACTCGTCGCAAGTAAAATTTTCATCCTCGCTCCTTAAATTTAAGCCGCCATTTTACCCAAAATCAAAGAATTCGTTACGATTTTTGGCTATAATCGGCACAAATTTCATATTATTTGAGGTTTAAGATTATGCTAAAAAGCGTCCTTCCGCTTAGTTTTATCATCGCTACGAGGTTTTTTGGATTATTTATTTTGCTGCCCGTGCTTAGCCTGTATGCATTGAGCTTGCACGGCGCAAACGAAAGCCTAGTGGGGCTACTTTTTGGAATTTATGCGATTATGCAAGTGATTTTGCAAACGCCATTTGGAGTGTTAAGCGATAAGATCGGACGTAAAAAAACTCTTGCGATAGGACTGGCGCTTTTTATCGTGGGCGCTTGCGTTTGCGCGGCGAGCGAGAGCATTTATACGATGATTTTTGGGCGTTTTTTGCAAGGCTGCGGTGCTGTAGGAGCCGTAGCTACCGCACTAATTAGCGATTTTACGCGGGAGGAAGAGCGCGGCAAGGCGATGGCGGTAATGGGCGCGATGATAGGCGTGAGCTTTGGTGTCGCAATGATTTTAAGTCCGTTTTTAAGCGCCAAATTTGGGCTTGCCAGCCTATTTCATCTAAGTTCGGCGCTTACGCTTTTATGTTTGGTACTGCTTTTTTTCGTAGTACCTACCGAACCGCATATCCGCTCCCTGCGCCAAAAGGTCCCGCTCGGCTCACTTTTGAGTGACAAAAATTTAATGCTTATGAATTTAACGAATTTTTTTCAAAAAGCTTTCATGACGGCAGCGTTTTTTCTAATTCCAATTTTGCTCGTGCAAAAATTCGGACTTTCCAAAAGTGATTTGACCAAAATTTATGCTCTAGGCGCCATTTTCGGCTTTACCGCGATGGGCGCGAGCGGTGCTTTAGGCGAAAAGCGCGCGCTAGCTAAGCAAATTCTACTTATCGGCATTTGCTTTTTCATCGCTTCGTATTTGATTTTTGCGTTTGCTAGCGGGGCGAGCGCTTTCGTGGTGGGTGTGATGCTCTTTTTCGTGGGATTTAACGCGCATGAGCCCATTATGCAAAGCCTTGCGTCCAAATTTGCCAAAGTCGCTCAAAAAGGCGCTGCGCTTGGGATTTTTAATTCGTTCGGATTTTTTGGCAGTTTTTTGGGCGGGCTATGCGGCGGCGCACTTTTTGGCAAAATTGGCATCGAAGCGCTAGGCATTGGCGTCGCGGTTTTGGGCGTAATCTGGCTTGTGCTACTTTCTAGGCTGAGCGATCCAAAACTTTTTAAGAATTTATACTTTCCTAAAGGCGGCGATTTTTCCGCACTACAGGGCGTCAAGGGCATTATTGAAATTTACGAGACCGATGGCGAACTCGTTGTGAAATTTAACTCGAAACTGATAAATGAAGATCAAATTTATAAAATCGTAGGAGGCAAATGATGGAATTTGAAAAATTTGAAAGCGCGATGGAGCGCTTCGCAAACACGGTGCAAAAGTCCTCGCGCATCGAAAAAGTCGCGATCACGCAGGCGCTGGGGCGTATTTTGGCAGGCGATGTCGCGGCGCCCTTTAGCACTCCGCGCCGCCCGACCGCCGCAATGGACGGCTACGCGCTAAAGGGCGCGGATCTAAGCGAGGGGGCTAAATTTAAGATCGTCGGCACGACGCCTGCAGGCAAGATGCCTGGCGCCGAGGCAAAGGCGGGCGAGTGCGTCAAAACCTTCACCGGCGGGCTCATGTGCGAGGGTAGCGACACGCTTCTGCCGATCGAAAACGTGCAGGTACAAGCAGGCGGTATTATCGTCACAAAGCCCGTTTCCGCAGGCTTTGCCGTGCGCGCGGCGGGCGAGAGCTACCGCGAGGGCGAGCTTTTGCTTAGAAGTGGCACGAAGCTCGGCTTTTCGCAGATCGCGCTGCTAGCGGAGCTGGGGCTATTTCACATAAGCGTATTCGTCCGCCCAAAAGTAGCGATTCTAGCCACCGGCAGCGAGATCAAGGATCTCGGCGAGAGGCTCGAAAACGACGCTCAAATTTACAGCTCCAACCACATCGCGCTTGCAAATTTAGTAACGCAGCTAGGCTGCGAAGCGATGATAATGCCGATCGCGCGCGACGACGAAAAAGAGCTGGAGAGCGCGATCTTATCGGCTTTACAGAGCGCCGACATACTTCTAACTAGCGGCGGAGTGAGCGTCGGAGACTACGACTTCGTGCAAAGCACGCTACAATCAAAATTTGAGCTAATCGTAAAAGGTGCGGCGATCAAGCCGGGCCGCCACGTGCGCGTAGCCAAAACGGGCGAAAAATATATCTTCGCGTTCCCGGGCTTCCCGCTCTCGGCGCTTATTACGTGCATTTTGTTTCTGCGCGTATTTTTGCAAAAATCCTTCGGCGTGCGCGAAAACACGGAATTTAGCGCGATCTTAGATCACGACTACGTAAAAAAGACGCCGTGGCTTGAGTTTATGCCCGCCGTCTTGCAAAACAGAGAGGGGCGGCTTTTTGTTAGCCTGCAAAGCAAAAAGCAAGGCTCCAGCGCGATTTTGAACAATTTAGACGACGATAGCATCCTGCTAGTCGCGCCGCTAGAGGTCAAAGAGCTCAAAAAAGGCGAGCTAGTGCGCGTAATCTCGGTACCTAAAATTTAGCGTGCAGCGGTTCGGAGGCAGTTGCGGCGGTAGATAGAATTTTAACTGCCGCAAAGGTTAAAATTTTGCCGCTGCGAAGCGCTAAATTTAGTCGCAAAAACTCTGATTTGGGATTTGCAAAAGCTGAAATTTAGATCCAAATCGCTCGCCGTGGCAGGTTCAGTAGAATTTTTACCGCGCACCGTATCAGAGCAAACAGGCGCGCCGAAATCTTTGTTGCCGCGCAATTTAAGCTTCAAGCTACTTCGCGGGCGAAATTGCGAAATTTACGAGAGATAAAGCGAAAATGAAAGATAAATTTTATAGCGCTCCGGCAAGCGTTTTTGATGAATACAAAGCAAGCGCAAAATGAGCCAAACCCACCCTTTTAAGCCGATTTTCGATGAGAATTCTAAAATTTTAATCCTCGGCTCCTTTCCCTCCGTCATTTCTCGCAAGCTGGGCTTTTACTACGCAAATCCGCAAAATCGCTTCTGGCAGGTGCTGGCGCAAATTTTAAACGCGCCGCCGCCTGCGAGCACGGATGAAAAGATAAAATTCCTGCTCGCCCGCGGCATCGCCATCTACGACGCGGCGATCTGCTGCGAGATAAAGGGCTCGAGCGACGCCAAAATGACCGCCGTCGAGCCTGCAAATTTAGAGCCGATCTTTAGCGGCGCGCACATCGCGCAAGTTTACGCAAACGGCGGCAAGGCGCACGAAATCTGCGAAAAATACCTAAAAACTCAAATTTTAAACACAACGGGCAAAGAACCCGTCAAGCTACCCTCGACTAGCCCTGCGAATGCAAATTTTAGTTTTGAGAGGCTCGTGCGCGAGTGGACGATCGTCGCGGATGTGTTAAAGCGCGCCGAAATTTAGCGCTTAGCTCCGTTAAACAGCACGAGAAAAGCTTACGGGTACGGCTTGCGCACCGCCAGCGCCGAAAATCAAACCATCAGCCTAAACTCCGTGAGGATTTATCTAAAATTTAGCTTCAAATTTTAAAATTCTTCAAATTTAACTGAGCCACAAGGAAGCAAAATATGAAAACCCGCAAAGCCGCGCAAAATTCGCTCAATTTGGGCTTAAATTTAATGCGAAATTTCATTTTTTCAAGCGCATTAAAGCTCCTACTTCCGTTTTTGGCGCTAGGCGCGCAAGCTCTGGAGCCAAAAATCGTAATGCAACCCGAGCCGGTTCTAAAAAACGGTCTGTATTTTGTAGCGGATAAGCCCTACAGCGGGACGCTCAAGGTGCTGCATTACAGCGCCGAGGATCTCTACGACGTAAATTTTATGGGCGTCGTCTACCCTAGAGCAAAGCCGCTACCGCCGACACTTATAAGAGAGATCGACGTAAAGGACGGCACTGCGGTGCTTCAGCGCGATTACTTTAACGGCAGAGATAAGCCCTCAAACGAATATCCGCTAAAAAACGGCCTGTACGACGGCGTCGCGAAGAGCTACTACGCGGACGGCGGCGAGCTGAGATCACAGAGCGAATACAAAGCCGGTAAGCGCGAGGGTTTTTACAAGCTGTATTATCAGGGAAGCGGCAAGCTAAAGCAGCAGGGCGCGTATAAAAATGATAGACGCGTGGGCGTTTTCACCGACTACTACGAAAGCGGCGAAGTAAGCGCGCGCCATCCGTATAAGAGCGGGCTGCGAAACGGTAAGGACGTGGATTATTACAAAAGCGGCAAAGTGCGCGGCGTGCGAACATACAAAGCGGGCAAGCGCCAAGGTATGGAAAAATGGTACTACGAAAGCGGCGCGCTAAAGCAGACGGGCGCATACAAGGATGACCGCAAACAGGGCGTTTGGAAGTTATTTTATGAGGACGGCAAGACGCGCGTAGTCGAAAATTTCAAAGACGGCGAGCGCGACGGCGCCGTGCGCGAATACTACGCAAGCGGTGCGCTGCAGGGCGAATACGAGTTTGAGCGCGGCAGGCAAACGGGCACGAGTAAGCAATACTACGCAAGCGGTGCGCTTGCGGCGAAGGTAATGTTCAGAGATGGGCGCAAACACGGGCTATACGAAACATACCACGAAAACGGCGCGCTCAAGGCTAGAGTGACGTTCAAGGATGGGCTCGAGACGGGCACGGCGAAGCACTACTACGCAGACGGCAAGCTCGAAGCCGAGGGCGAGTTTGAGCGCGGCAGGCTCGTGCGCGCCAAAAAATACGACGAAGCGGGCAATCTAATCAGCGATAAATCCGATAAAAACGGGCTGGTAAGAGAGTAAAGCGGGCTAAATTTTAAAATTTTAAGCGGGTTTGGAATTTTAAAAAGGTTCAAAATTTTGAGTAGCGCGGCTTTGCGTTTTAACGAGCGTAGCTTCGCATTTTCAGTACTCACGGCTTCGTACTTAAAGCGAGCTCGACTTACATTTTGAAGCGCGGCTTCACGTCTCGGACAAATTTTGGGCTCCACGCTTTAAACGGACGAGCGAGGCTTTGCACTTCGAGCGAGCATGGCTTTATTTTTGAAGCGCGGTTTAAAATTTTAAGCGAGCGAGCCTTGCGCATTTGTTTTTCAGCCGCATATACCGCGCCATCAAGTGCCGTCTTTAAATGATGCGGCTTTGTATTTGTGAAGCGACGTGCTGCGTTTAAACTAGTAAAATTCTACGCCGAGCAGTTTTATACGGCTTGCGAATACGGCTCGATGCTTTAAACGGACGAGGCTTCGTGCTGCAGTGCGGCTAGCTTGTATGATTTGACTTGATGTGGCTTAAAATCTGCGCTGTATTTTGGCGCACGTAGCGCGCAGGTATTACTCGACGCGGCATAACTTGGCTTTTCGACATAGCGAGTTTTTCTCAGCGCAGCGCAAATTTTTAAGATTTAAAGCGAAATTTCAAGCCGAAATGGCACTGAAATTTCAACCGCCGAAAGAGTAAAATTTGGCGATCAAATTGAGTTAAATTTAGCCCACAGTTCGCAAGTCGTGCTATTCAGGCCCAAATTCAAATTCACCGCAACCTTGTCTTTGGCGCGGCAAATTTTATCTGGCTGATATTTTAAAATTTGCCGACCGCTTTACTAAACAAAATTTTACGAATAGGGCATGGGTGAACAAAGTAGGGAGGCAGAGAGCGCCTCTCTATATAATTACGGAAGCAAAGAATGCGCTGCTTATTTCGGTATGAAAATTTCATGGGCTTATTGCAACTTTAAAATTTTGCAAGATGCTCGCTCGTAGCGTTAAATTTCAATACGCAGGTACCAAATGGGCTAAAAATAAATTTAGCATGTGGCGAGATAATGAGCTAGAAGCATTCACAGCAACCCTGGAGCTACGCGGCACAGTATTCTCAAGGTAAAATAACGGCGTCAAAAGGCGAAAAATGTTTATAAATTTAGCGCGCGGCGGTCATAGAGAGCCGAAAATCCGCGGTGCTCGAGGCTGCGTAGCGCAAGCTACCCGCAGCAGCCGCAATCGCAGCGCGAAGATGCGGCGGGGTGAAGCTCGCTGATGTAGAGCTTTACGGAGTCAAGTCCTTGCTTTTTCGCCTGGAAGTAGGCGTCGCTTGCAAAGCCGAAATCCGCAAAGCGCAAGAAATTCTCTACGTAGGACCTGCGTACATTTTGATGATCGGCATAATAGGCGTGCTCCCAAAGATCGCAGGCAAGCAGTGGAATTTTGCCGCGTGCGATCGGCGTGTCTGCATTTTGCGTCGTGATGATTTCTAAATTTGCGCCGCGCTCGTCGCATACGAGCCAGCACCAGCCGCTACCGAAAAGCCCCATCGCGCGCTTTAAAAACTCGCTTTTAAAATTTTCCATCCCGCCGAAAGCCTGCGCTAAAGCGTCCGCTAGCTCACCGCTAGGCTCGCTTGGTTGCGCGATACAGTCGAAGTAAAAATCGTGGTTGTAAATTTCAGAGGCGTTGTTAAAAATACGGCTAAAACCTAGGCAAATTTTATAAAGCTTTGAAATTTGCGAAAAATTGCACTCCTCGTCGCGCGCCTCTTTGAACGACTGCGTGATGATCGTAAAAAGATCCGCGTTTTGTATCGGCGTGTCCGCTATATCTTGATTTAGGGCGGAGACGTAGTCCTCGCAAAGCCCGCCGTGATGAAATTTCAAACTCTGCAAGCTCGCGATTTTATTCGTGCGCGGATCAAAAGGCAGCGCCCTGGATCTAAACACTAATAATCCTCGCTGTCCAAATCGCTATAATCGTTGAAACCATCGTCGTCTTCGTAGCTGTAATCGTCCTCGTCGTAGTTGTAGTTGTAACTCTCGTCGCCTCCGATTAAATCATCGTCCTCGTATTCGTCCTCATCGAACTCTTCGTCTTCGAAGTCATCGAAATCAGCCATTTTGCTCTCCTTTGTCGTTGGAATTTACTTTTGATTTTACGCATTCGCTTGCTATTTCCGGGATATTTTCGATATAAACGCTCTGCGATGGGAAGGCAAACGATAGTCCGTTTTGCTCCACGATCTCCATTATTTTAAATAAAACATCCTCTTTAGTTTGGATGAAATTTGCCCATATTACGGTTTTTGTGAAGCAGTAAACTAAAATATTAATAGACGAATCGCCAAAGCTATCTAACGCCACGAACATAGTGCTTTTATAGCCCGCTAAATCGTCGATAGAGACCATATTTTGTCTATAGCGCATACGAAAATCTTTAGAATTTAATGCCGTATCGGCAGACTGAGCGATGCCTGGGTGAGATTTTAGCATCTCTTTGATGTCGTTTACGCACTTTCGCAGTTGAGCCGTGCTCGCACCATATTCGACGCCCACGGTAAGCTTTAAATTCCGTCCTACCTTCCTGCGGCTCCAGTTTTTGATATTTTGCGCCATTATGTTGGAATTCGGCACAAAAACAAGAGCGTTATCAAAGGTCCTGATCGTCGTCTTTCTAAAGCCCGTTTCTACGACGTTTCCTTCTATGTCGCCTAATACAACCCAGTCTCCTTGCGAGAATGAATTATCAAATAATAGCATCACGGATGAGAAGAAATTAGCGATGATGTCCTTAGTCGCAAATGCGATCGCAAGTCCGCCGATTCCAAGCGATGCCATAAGCGCCGAGATGTCAAAGCCCAGACGCTTTAGCACCAAAAGTGCGGCGATGATGATTACGATGACGTATAGAATTTTAACGACTAGATTTATGATATCTTTTCTGATGCCTTTTTTCGTGATGTTTCCAAGCACAATAATGCCGTAACCATCGATGATCTCGATGATGAGCCATGCCCAAAGCACCACATAAACGATCGAGAATAAATTTGCAAATTTTATCGGCACGGGCGCCGGATAATAAAATATACTAAGACAGATATCGACCGAATAAGCGATCAGCAAAATACCCATCGGACGCTTGATAATGCCCACTACTTGCGTTTTTAGAGTTTCGCTATCCAGCGAAAAGCTTTTATTAAAGAATTTAAATACGAAATAGATGATGTTGGCAAGCAGCCTGCGAAGCGAGTAGAAAAATAGCGTAATCAGCGTGATTAGAATGAGCTTGCCGAAATTTACGTGGCTGAGCTTAAACGGAATTTTATCGTTGATATAATCTATCACCGATTTAAAATTTAAGCTCGTAAAAACCACGCTGCTTGCGAGTAGATCGCTATTTCGCGATAGATACGTAAGCACCTCGTCGTAGGTCTGCTTGTCGTTTTTCAAATCGTTGATTTTAGATTCTAGGGCGTCTATCTGCTCTTGATTGCTTAGATTATTTTTCAAATCATTAAGTTTGCTAAAATCCCTAGTTTGGATATTTAGTAGCGTGCTACTCAGCTCGCTTTCAAGTGCGCTTCTGCTTGCGCCGTTTACAAACATATCCTCAATTTTCATAAGTGAGGTATAAAAGATCTCTGCCATTTCCATCTTTTCTAAATCCGCGCTTGCATTTACGTATTCGGGAGAGCTCTGCTTTTTAGCGTATTTTTTGAGCGTAGTTTGGATGTTCTTTTTATTTTGCGCATACGACATTATGCTTTCGATATCCATATCCTGCTGCGTAATCGCGAAAGGTAAGCGATCAAAGAGCTTAGCTTTATTGCGATCGATGGCGTCCAGTTCGTTTTTGCTCGCGTTGGCATCGCCGCCGTTAAGCAGGGAGCTGCGCTGCAAATTTAGCTTTTTAATCTCTTTGATTACAGAGATAAGCGTCTCGCCGTTAGGAGCTTTTTTCTGCGAAGTCTCCGTTTTAGCGACCTTTTCTGCGATCATATTTATTACTTCAGTTTTATTGCCATCCTCTGCACCAAGGGATTTGGATAAAATTTTAGCGACCTCTTTTTTGATCTCGGTTTTGTTGTTTTCTAAAGTAAGATTTGCCTCTGGAGTAGAAGAATTCGTCTCTACAAAGCTTCCCTCGCCGGTCGTGTTGAGATCTGCAAATGCTAAAGTGGTGCTAAAAAGACTAATCGTTAAAAAGCTGATTATAGATTTTTTCATAATCCATTCCCTTATTTAATAGCGTAAAATGCGCGCCTTCGTCGTCGTAGTTGAATAGCTCGCCCGTTTCGATGACGTAGTGCCAGCCGTAAATTTTAATCTCGCCGTTTTTATAGGCGTCTTTGATGCCAGGAAAGCTAAGTAAATTTTGCATGGAATTTATAATATTTAGCCGCTCGGTGATCCACTCACGCTTGTCGGTGCCGAGATCTTTTAGCTTTTCGACCTCGTCTTTTACGGGCTGCATTAAATTTAGCCAGCGCCTTACGTTTGGAATTTTTTCGAGCTTTTTAGCATCGTAAAACAGCGCTGCGCAACCGCCGCAGTTGCTGTGTCCGCAAACGATGATATTTTTGATATTTAGCGAATATAGCGCGTATTCAATCGCTGAGGTAGTTGCTAAAAATTCCTCGCTAATGCGGTATGGAGGAACGACGTTTGCAATATTTCGCACGACGAAAAGCTCTCCTGGAAGCGTTGAGGTAATTAAGCTTGGCACCACGCGCGAGTCAGAGCAGCCGATAAAAAGCGTGTGGGGCTTTTGATGATTTGCCAGACTTCCGAAAAGCTCGGCGTGCTCGGCGAAATTTTCTTCCATAAATTTAATAGCTCCATTTATTAACTGGCTGGGCATACTTTCTCCTTAAAAAAGTCGGGAATTATATATTACTTTCATAAATAGATAGAATTCTGGGAATTTTTAATTATATATTTACCAAATTTTCGCTAAACTCCCCGCTCATAAATCAAAAGAAGGAGAAAGATATGAGTCTATACGACAGACGAAATTACGCGGACGGCTACGAGCTATCGGACGCGTCACTGGAACAAGGACGAATCTCTCAGACCATTAAACAAACCTACGCGCTTCTAACCGCTTCGATGATAGCTGCGGCGGCAGGGGCTTTTGTGGCGATGAGTTTCGGCGTGAGCTTGGCTCTTCATCCGATTTTATATCTGGTAGTTTTAATGGGGCTGATCTTCGGTATGCAAGCAGCCGTAAATCGCGGCGCCAACACGATCGCGCTGGTTTTGCTTTTTGCATTTACCTTTATTACCGGTCTTACTCTAGGTAAATTGATCGCTATTTATATCGCAGCGGGTGCCGGAGACGTGGTAACGCATGCGTTTGTGGCTACAGCGATTACTTTCGGTGCTCTTACCGTTTATGCGATGAATACAAAGACAAATTTCGACTCTTGGGGAAAGCCGCTATTGGTATCGCTTGTGGCTATTATCGTGCTAAGCCTTTTGAACTACTTCTTTTTCAAAAGCACCGTGCTTGATATAGCGATTTCAGCTTTTTCGGCTTTAATCTTTTCGATGTATATCATCTATGATACTAAAAATATCATAAACGGCACCTATGCTTCACCTATAATGGCCGCCGTGAGTATGTATCTAAACATCTACAACCTCTTCCTTGCGCTACTAAGAATTTTCGGCGCAAGCAGAGACTAAATTCTATGCACCGCTTCGTGCGGTGCACTCTTAACTTAAAATTTATAAATCTTTTATTATAATCGCGAATTCAATTTTTTCAAAAGGTTTTTATAGTGACTACGTTATTTTTGGTTTTACAAGTCGTCTTCGCCGTGATAATTACGATCTCCGTCCTGCTGCAAAAGAGCTCTTCTATCGGGCTTGGCGCATACAGCGGAAGCAACGAAAGCTTATTCGGAGCGAAGGGCCCGGCGGGATTTTTAGCTAAATTTACCGCCGCGATGGGAATTTTATTCGTGATAAATACACTTGTGCTTGCGTATTTCTATCAGCAAGACGCCAAGACCTCCGTCGTAGATCGCGTAAAGATCGAAGCAAATGCTACTAAATCCGTGCCAAACGCCGTTCCGGGCGTGCCGTCCATCCCGGCTCCCGGCGCAAAGCCCAATTTCACTCCGGCAAGCACCGAAGCAAATCCCGTAAATAGCAGCGAGGCAAATTCAACAGCTCCGAAGATCGAAGCGCCCGCAGCTCCTGCGACCGATACTGCCGTATCTGCCGAATCGCAAGCATCAAGCGCCGCAAGCGATATCAATGCGAGCGCCGCTTCCGCAGATCAAAACACAACCAAATAAACTCTAAATTTTAAAATTTAAAAGCGCAAAATCCGCGCTTTTAAATGCTATTCTTATTTTTTTAACGCTATAATTTCGCAAATTTTATTTAAAGGATTTGAATGCTAGAAGCTATCTACAAAGAGCAAAGAGCAAACGGCGATCGAGCTATCGAGGCTTTGAAAAAGGACTTTACGACGCTACGTACCGGCAAGGTGAGCGTGGCGATCCTGGATCATATTTTCGTGGATTATTACGGCTCGCAAACTCCGCTAAATCAGGTCGCAACCGTCCTTTCGACCGATGCGGTTACGATCTCGATCACGCCGTGGGAAAAGCCGATGCTAAAGGCGATCGAAAGCGCGATCGCAGCGGCAAATATCGGCGTAAACCCTACTAATGACGGCGAGAGCGTGAAGCTATTTTTCCCGCCGATGACGCTCGATCAGCGCCAAGAAAACGCCAAAAAGGCCAAAGCGA
>NZ_CALHHT010000260.1 GCF_938031315.1 uncultured Campylobacter sp. | reverse complement strand
CGCACGCAGATCTCAAGCGGCAAAAAATATGAGATCGTCGAGTTCGTAGGTGGCGGCTGAAGGGCGAAGCTTTGAATTGCGTTAAAAATTACGGCGGTCGAGGTTTAAATCTACGCGGAAGTTGCTAAATTTAATCGGTACGGCGACACAGCGGCTGGGGCTTAAAATTTGCGCGCCCGTCGTTAAAATTTTAAGCGATACGGCGACATGGCGTAGCGACACGGCAGCGTTTGGGTTTTTAAATTTATGAGGAAGTCGCGGTAGTCTGGCGCCTGCGGTGAGCCTTTAAATTTTTGAAAGTGAGCTAGGCTGCGGCGGTCGAGCGCAGGAGTTTGAAATTCGCTCCGCGGCGATAGAGTTTAAATTTTATTGCGGCGGCGGAACGCTAATTTGCGTCGCCGGCTGCGGCGACTGGGCGCGGAGCTGTAAACTACGTCGGCACCATAAGCTTGAGCGCATGGTTTTAGAATTTACGCCGAAGTTGTGAGATTTGGGCGCGAGGTTTTAAAATTTACCCCGAGATCTCTGCCGCTATGTACGCTACGACGTATATTGCTGTGCGCCGCTTTTTCGTCGGTTCGGCTTGAAATTTTAAATTTAGCCGCAGTGCGGATTTATTCGGGCGTTTAGCGGCTTTTAAATTTGGCGAAGCGCTAGAGCGATTCGCGACTTTAAATTTTAACCGATAAGTTGGGTTAATGCGCTAAATTTGGCGGATTTGGCTTGCGCTGTGTATTTCGTACAGAGGCTCTACGATGGCGCCGTATTAACTGAACGCAATGCGCGAGGCCAAAACATGACGCGTTAAAGTACGATGAAATTTTTAGATTAAAATCGCGTGCGATGCGCTCGCTACGCCTCGCTTACGCCGCAGCTCGTGCGAGCGTTTGCGCGGTGCGTAGTAGCCGCGCAGATTTCTGTCGCAACCGCGCCGCAATACCGCATTAGTCGCGCTATGTTCGCGCAGATGCAAGGCGCCGCGCGCTTAAATTTGCGCGATAAATTTAAACGGCAAAAAGATAAAATTTAGGATCAAAATGCAGATAAAATTAAACGGCAAAGCTTACGAAACAGCCGCGAGCGATCTTGAGGGGCTGAAGCGCGAGGTTAAATTTAGCGGCGAGATCGCCGTGATAAACGGCTATGCGAGCACGCAAAACTGCGCGCTGAAGGCGGGCGATGAGCTCTTTTTGCTCGCGTGCGGCGCGAAGCTGGCGCCGCAGGAGCTTCGCGAGCTGATGCTTGCTCGCAATGCCCCCGCCGTAAACGCGGCGTTGCAAGGCTCGCGCGTGGCGATCTGCGGGCTCGGCGGGCTCGGCTCAAACGTCGCGATCCTGCTTGCGCGCGCGGGCGTGGGCGAGCTCTTTTTGATCGACTTCGACGTCGTCGAGCCGACCAACCTCAACCGCCAGCAGTACGAGATCGGCGATCTTTACAAGCCCAAGACGGCCGCTCTGCGCGAAAAAATCGCGCGTATAAACCCGTTCGTGCGCGTGCGAACCTTAAACGAGCGACTTACCGCGCAAAACGTAGCCGAAATTTTAAAAAACGAGCGTATAATTTGCGAGTGCTTCGACGACGCGGCGGCGAAAGCGATGATTTTCGACGCGCTCGGCGGCACGGATCGCTTTTTGATCTGCGCTAGCGGCATGGCGGGCAGCGGCAGCGCCAACGATATCCGCACGACGCGGCTCGGCAAAAACGTCTTCGTCTGCGGCGACCGCAAAAGCGCCGCAGCTCAGGGAGTGGGGCTGCTCGCGCCGCGCGTGGCGATCTGCGCCGCACATCAGGCAAACGTCGCGCTTAGGCTGATTTTGGGCGAGGAGGGCTAAGCCTGACGCTAATCGTGCGCTTTGGCGTTTCTAAATTTACGCGCTTGCATTGCCGCTGAATTTAAAGGCCTCGCGCGATTATTTTTGAGAAGCAAAGAGCGTTTCGGCGGGTATACAGCGCGCGTTTTTAAGACGGCGTGAAATTTACCGCGCGCCGCGTAAATTTAGCCGCGAGATCTAAATTTAATCGACGAAATTAAAACCATTTGCCGTGCGGAGCTTGCGGGAAAGTAGAATTTTAAAATTTATTCGGCGCGAGCGAGCTACTTTTGGACGTAGGATTTAAAATTCCGCGCAGCGAAGCGAGTCGCAGTCTGCGCATGAAATTTTAAAATTTTTGTGTCGTGGCGTAAAATTTTGACGAGAAATTTTAAAGCTCGGGCGCGGCGTCGTGCAGCGCATTAAAATAACGATAGAAGCAGGGCGCACATCTGTGCCGCAATTTCGCTGTGTATAATCACCGTGCGCTGATATGCGCCATTTAGCGCCGCGCATAAAAACGAAAATTTAAACTAAAGAGGATAGAATGGACGATAAACTGATCTTAGGCGGCAAGGAGTTTAGCTCGCGCCTGATAATGGGCTCTGGCAAGTTCGATCACGCGATGATCGACGCCTGCGTGCGGCACGCGGGCTGCGAGATCGTCACGCTCGCGCTGCGCCGCGTAAACGAAAGCAAGAGCCGCAATATCTTGGATTTCATCCCCCGCGGCGTCACGCTGCTGCCGAACACCAGCGGCGCGCGAAACGCCGAGGAGGCGCTGCGGATCGCACGGCTCGCGCGCGAGCTAGGCTGCGGCGACTTCGTAAAGATCGAGATCATAGGCGACAGCAAATACCTTCTGCCCGACAATGCCGAGACGATTAAGGCCTGCGAGGCTCTGGCGCGCGAGGGTTTCGTGCCGCTTGCCTACATGCACGCCGATCTGTGCGTCGCGCGCGATCTAGTAAGCGCGGGGGTCGCCGCCGTGATGCCTCTGGCCGCACCCATCGGCTCTAACCGCGGGCTGATGATGCGCGGGATGATCGAAATTTTGCTGGGCGAAATCGACGTGCCGATCATCGTAGATGCGGGGCTCGGCGCGCCTAGCGAGGCCTGCGAGGCGATGCAGATGGGCTGCGCTGCGGTGATGGTAAATACGGCGATCGCCACGAGCGGGGATCTGGCGCTGATGGCGCGGGCGTTTGCGCTCGGCGTGCAGGCGGGGCGCGATGCCTATCTGGCGGGGCTCGGCGCCGTTTGCAAGACGGCCAGCGCAAGCTCGCCGCTAACGGGATTTTTGAGGTAGCGGTTAGAATTTTAAGCGCCCTTGGTTGTGCGAGCCGTGTTTTTTGTGCCGAATTTGCATTTCTTGGGTTTGTACGGATACAATCGCGCAAGGTTTTTGCGCCATGTGAGTTAAATCGGCGCGTATTGTCAAGCCCTATGCCGAACGACATGAATTCCGCACTTCGCTAGGCGTCTTAAAGCACTGCGGCGAAAAGTAATTTGGTAGCGGTGTAACGCGCAGCAAGCTCGGCGATGAAATTTTAAAATTTAATCGGGCTGAAAGCAGCCCGATCGAGAGAAACCCGATTGATCGGCGGGCTATTTTAGTATGTCGTATTTATCGCAGTATTCTCGTAAATAGTCTTTTTCATAGTCTAATAGCGCCGGGTCTTTTTTACCCATTTCGCAGGCTTTTTGATAGTATTGTGTCGCCATTGCTCTGTCGTTATTGGCTTCGAGACCTGAAGCAAAATTCCTGCAAGCTACCCAGCTCCCCGCATCGCAGGCTCTTCTGGCATATCCCATAGCCCGCGTCATATCCATTTTAACTCCTTTGCCATTTGCATACATATGACCTAAATTGTTGCAGCCGTCCGCGATTCCGCCGTCGCAAGCTTTATCGAATAGCTCGACAGCCTTTTTATAATCCTTTTTTACCCCTATGCCATTATCATACATTGCTCCCAAATCCGAGCAAGCTTCATAATCGTTTCCATCGCAAGCTTTTTTAAAGTAGTAAAGCACTTTTTTATAGTCTCTATCGGATGCGTTTCCCCCGAATACGGTCGGATTTTGATAAAGAGCGCCGGCGTCACCGCAAGCTTCAATATTGCCTGCTTCGCAATTTTGCTCAAATTGTTTAACTTGCTCTTTGCTAAAAGTTATGCCAAAAGCCAAAGAGCCCAACAGGGCTAAACCTAAAATGATTTTTTTCATCGCTTCTCCTTAAAATTTTACGAAAGTATATTCTTTCATCTTTTAAAAATCACTAAAATTTAAAATGCGAATAGACACCCCTCGTTTTGTAATTTTTTACCTAAAACCTGCTAAAATGCGCTTCTAAACCAAACGAAAAGAAACTTTGCGGCGCCTAAATTTACACGCAAAAGCGTGCCGCGTGGAATTTAAATGAAAATTTAAAAGGAAAATTTTAAAGATGAACGAAACCGGCTATCTAGCGGGCATGGAGGATATCGGAAGCGAGATGATGGAGCGTACGCTCGCTCTGCGCGAGGGCTTTTGCAAGGAGGCGAGCGAGGCTGACGTGCAAAGGGCGATCGGCGCGAAAAATAGAAGTCTGCGCGATTTTGCGGCGTTACTAAGCGTGCGCGCGGGCGAGCATTTGGAGCAGATCGCGCAAGCTGCGGCACGTGAGAAGGCGGCGCATTTCGGCAGCAACGTTGCCGTTTTCACGCCGATTTACATCTCAAACTACTGCGATAATCTCTGCGTTTACTGCGGCTTTAACTGCAAAAACAAAATCGCGCGCGCAAGGCTCGATGAGACGCAGCTAAAGGCGGAGTTTGAGGCGATAGCGGCGAGCGGGCTAGAAGAAATTTTAATCCTCACCGGCGAGAGCGAGAAAAACAGCCCCGTGCACTACATCGGGCGCGCCTGCGAGCTCGCGCGGCAGTATTTTAAGGTAATCGGCGTCGAAATTTATCCGCTAAACTCCGTCGATTACGCCTATCTGCACGCTTGCGGCGTCGATTTCGTCACCGTTTTTCAAGAAACCTACGATCCCGCGCGCTACGCGCAGCTGCATCTTGCGGGCAACAAGCGCGTTTTTGCGTATCGCTTCGCAGCCCAAGAGCGCGCGATTAGAGGCGGTATGCGCGGCGTGGGCTTCGCGGCGCTTTTGGGGCTCGGAGACTTCCGCCGCGATGCCTTTGCTACGGGCGTGCACGCGTGGCTGCTTCAGCGCAAGTACCCGCGCGCCGAGATCTCCTTTTCGGTGCCGCGCCTGCGCCCGATCATCAACAACGACAAAATAAATCCGAAGGACGTCGGTGAGCGCGAGCTGCTGCAGGTGATGTGCGCGTATCGGCTGCTGCTGCCAAGTGCGCAGATCACGATCTCCACGCGCGAGAGGGCGGGCTTCCGCGACAATGCGATTAGGATCGCGGCGAGCAAAATTTCGGCGGGCGTGAGCGTGGGTATCGGCGGACACAGCGAGCAGAGGGGCGACGAGCAGTTCGAGATCAGCGATGCGCGCAGCGTAAGCGAGGTTTGTGAGGCGATTCGCGGCGGCGGGCTGCAGCCGCTGATGAGCGAGTATATCTATGTGTGAGAGCGCGGATATGCGAGCTTACGCCGCGAAACTTCAGCACGAAAGGCTTGCTTCAGCGGCGAAATTTTTAGAATTTTATGCGGCGAAATTCTGCGCTCGCATGGGTAAAATTTGCAATGCTTTTTTAAGAGGCGAGATTTGCGGTGCGCTACTTGCGGGCAGATTTGGTGCTGCTAGACGCAGCAAAATTCGTAGCGTAAAATACTACGCCGAATTTTACAGCGCCGCATGCCGCGACAAAATTTATGACGCTATGACGGATGATAAAATTTTAGGCACCGCGTTAGCACGCGTAGGAAATTTTGAGCTACAAAATGCGTGCGTAAATTTAAAGTCTGGAAATACGCGAGCGGATTTAAAATTTAAAGACAGCACAAATTCGGAGTTTGCAAATGGTATAAATTTTAAATTTAAAAACGGGGGCTTTTGTGCGATATTTTAGAAATTATACCGACGATTCAAGCGTGCTTCGTCGTAATAAACCCATCTCTAAAGCAGAGTGGGTTTTACTCCACCCCGTTTTGCTCACGGCAATATTTATGGTAATAAGAACGCTTTGTAATTACGTGATTTTTGGCAAAAAGTACGATCTAATCTCTTGTATAGTCGGGTGCGATGCCTTTTTTGAGTTTACGTATTCGTTCTATCTCGTCGCATTTTGCGCGCATCTTTTACTATCGCGCGATATACGGCTTACGGCGGCGGCGCTAGCTGCCTTTTTCGTCATGGCATACTCTTTAGGGACATACTCCAACTCTGCTCCATTTTTCATCGCTTTTGCTTATATGCTATTTTTATCATTCGCGTTTAGGCGACTTTTGCCGATCGCTTATGCGCTATTTTTTGTAATCAGCTATATCTCGATATTTTTAGTGGTTGCTTTGGCTTCGCCGCTTCCCATTATCGTGATGTTTATCGCTTGCCCGCTAGCTTGGACGTTTTATTTCAAATTCACATATAAAGAAACCCTGCTCGTAAGCGATAAGGACTGCTAATTCTGCCTAGTCCTATGAAGCGTGCGACGAAAATTTTCTAAAATTTCGGCGCACTAAAATTCCACCCGCGTCTTTACTTCGAAAAGCAGCTCGCCGTCCACCGCTTCAAGTCCGCCGCTCTTTATCATCTCGCGAATTTTATCCGTGCCGACGCCCTGTTTTTGAAGTAAAATTTCAACCAAGCTTAGATCCCCGATCTCATAAATGCACCGATCGATCAGCTGCGAAGAGCCCAGATCGTCGAAGTAGAAAAATCGCCCGCCGTTTGAATAGACCCAGCCGTATAGCCCGCCGTGCACGCCGCCGACCCTGCGCCACTCGTGCGGCAGCTCGAGCGCGAAAAGTCCGCTTTTGCGAGCGACCAGCCTGCGAGTGCTGCGGCCGCCGCCCCAAACATCCGCGCGCTCCAAAAAATATATCCGCTCGCCGCTTTGAAACACGCTGCCGCTAAGCGCGTGAACTTCGCCCGCGAAGGGATTGTCTGCCGCGCGCTTTTGCTTTCCGTCGTTCTCGTCGAAATAATAGATGCCGCCAGGGGAGGCAAAAAGTAGATGGTTTGAGTGCGCTAACTGCCTATTTAGCGGAATATAGGGCGCGGCGGCAGAGTCAAATTTTAAATCGTTCGCAAAAACGTCGCCGCCTTTCGCATCCCACAAAAAATAATCCAACCGCTGCCTCAAAAGTTCGTAATGCCCGCCGTTATCGCGCGCGTCAAGGCGCAGGTTTTTAAAATACACGTTCGCGCCGTCTGCGGCGTAAACGCCGCTAGCGCGCCCATCGCTTCCCTCTATCCGGCGCAGGCTCGCGGCATCCGCGCCCGGCAAAATCTCTCCTTTATAAAACGCGCGCGAACCCTCCGCCGCGTAATACAAACCCGCGATTTGGCGCAGATTTGTAGCGTCCATTCGTTTAAATTTATAGAGGTAGCTTTGCGGTTTGGGCGCATCCCAAAAAATATGCGCCAAGGTTTCATAAGTAAGCTTAAACGCCCCCAGCGCGTCGTTCGGCACCGCCTCGCCGTCGCAAAAATAACTGATCCGTCCGTCGCTTACGTATCCGAACGCTACAGCTTTCGTGCGCGCGGGCTCTAGCTCGCTCATCGCGATATTTCCGCAATATACGGCGTTTTTATCCGCCGCGACGTTGGAGCGGTAGCCGGAGCCGAAATCCAAAACCCGAAAGCTCGCCGCATCCGCGCCTGATATCGCAAAATAGCCCGCGCCCACCACGAGGGCGTAAATTTCGTCTCCTTTTTTGTAAAAATCGCTGTATTTGATCTGCTCTTGCGGCGAGTAGTCGTCGCTGGAATTTATAACAGCCGCCAGAATAAGCACGCTAAAAGCCGCGAATACAAATATCGCGCCAAGCACGATCTTGCGCCAAAGCGGCATGCCCCGAGGCGCGTCTCGCGCCGGCTTACGATCTGCTTCTACCTTGCGCGCCCTAGCTTTGCGCTTCTTTTGCGCGCGCTCATCCTTTGGCTCTTGCGTAAAATCTTCATACATCTTTTGCCTCAAATTTAATCTCGCCGCAGATTGCGCGGCACTTGAAATTGTACAAAAGCGCGGCTAAATTTATGAAATTTAACGCTACGGACAAATTCTGATTCAACTCTTTGCGGCGCTAATTTATTTTACGAATACCACAAAATCTCTGGCAAATTTTAATTCAAAGCGCTTCGTAGCCGCACGGAATCGGCGCCGTAACGCTTGCAAACACAAAATCCTCACCGCCCGTATTTTTCATACCGTGGCACTCTCCGCTTTTGGAAATGATTAGATCGCCCGCACAGATCGGCACCTCCTCGCCCTTGCTCGGATAAAACACGCCGCGTCCGCTTAAGCAGATCCACACGTCATCGCCGTCTGGGTGGATATGAGGCGCTACGACCTGGCCGCGTTTGACGATCCAAACCGCGCCGCAAGTGGCCTCCGTAGTAAAAAATGTTGTTTTTACGGCTCGCTCGTCGCTGCAAATAGCATCTTTTATATGAAAAATTCTTTGCATTTTCGCTCCTTTAAGTTCACCGCATCCGGCGCGGTTTCGGCGGAATTTTAGCATTCTTTTCGTGCAGCGAAAGTGAAATTTCAAGCTCCAAACTCGCAACGCAACCTTAAATAAAAATTTTAAATTCACATTTTACTGTGCGATTTTTTTTGGAGGATTGAAGATCGCATCTAAAAGTAAGAAGGCGCACAAGCATGGTATTTGTGGATAAAATTTCGGCTTTAATTTAAGACGAAATTTTAAAAATTCTTCTAAATTTAAAACTGCTCTGCTAGATAAATTTATTAAATTTGATATAAGCTTTGCTTGTGCGCTTCTGCCACCCAGCTTAAAGCCAAATCGTAGCTTTTATCAAAAACCTCGCATGGCGCAGACTTTACGCCAAGCGCTAAGTCGGTTTATAAAGCTAAATCGGCTTATAAATAGATGTTGCCTCCGGCTTGTTTTAGCAGATACGCATTTTTGCGCCCCGAATTTTTGCATATTTTACGATAATATTTTATGGTGCGTTATACACTGATCGCGGAACAAGCGGTGCCCAAAGAGATAGTGCTAGAATTTTGCGCCATCTCTTAAATTTCAAAACTATTTTATCTTGCTTGGATCCAGCGCGATCTCGTCGTTTTTAATCACGCCGATACCCTTATTTAGCGCATTTGAGCAATCTGCTTAGCTTCAGCTAGCGAGTACATCGCGAAGATGCCGCACTGAAATTTATTCAACTCGGGGATGTCTGCTTGAGAGCCTACGCCTAAAATATTTTTATGCTTACGCTTCACGCCGTCGCGACGGTAAGGTTTAGTTTCAATAGCGACTAGCTCCAATAAAATTCCATCTGTCACGCACAAGGTCTTTTGCGTTTTTCAATTTAAAATTTGAGTTGTGGGAATTCCATTCATCGTCTACGGATACTCAGAATAAATATTGTGGCTATTTTATACCTGCAGAGTAAGATAAAATTTGTAGTTCTCAGGCGTGGCAAAATCAGCACGCCCCGTTTTACAAATGCAAAATAAGGCGCGTTGGAATCGGCTCTAACTTGAGATTTTATTTAAAAAGCAAATCGGATTTTAGCTTGGAATAAACCTGCTCGCCTTTTAGCTCGTGAACGATTTGCAGTGCGAATTCCATTGCAGTAGCGGGACCTTTCGAAGTCATTATATTTTGATCTTTTACGACATTCGCCGAATTCGTATAGCCTGGGTGAGCGATCTGATTTTCAAAACCCGGATAACAAGTGTAAGAGCTTTTTAGCACACCTGCGGTGGCTAGTGCCCACGGAGCAGCACATATTGCGCCGATCTTGGCATTGTTTGCGTCGAAGTCGCGCAGTATCTGCCCCAGCTTCTCGCTCTTTGCCAAATTTTCGGCTCCAGGCAAGCCGCCGGGCAAAACGATCATATCAAATTCCGAAACTTTTATATCGCCTAAAATTTCATCGGCGATCATCTCTACGCCGTGCGCACCACGGACGCATTTCTTATCCAGCCCCACGGATGCTGCATCGATCTCCGCGCGGCGCAAAATATCGATCAAACTTACCGCCTCGATCTCTTCAAAACCGTTTGCCAAAACAATCGCTACTTTCATCTACGCTCCTTTATTTTAGGTATGAGCCCTGCTCGCTCGGGGCGGTCGAAATTTCAGTATTCGTGCTCCTACTAGACGAGCTATCGTATAGGAACGAATCGTCGCCTTTTAGATAAGCAATGATGTAGCCTAGCTCCGTAGCGCCCGTCTTAGCGGCGATCGGCTGCATGATATTTTTCATCTTGCCACCATAACTTAGATCTGTAGTGTATTGCGACATAGCTATCGATATCTCTTTGGCGTCCATATCTTTGAGTTTACGCGATACTCCATAGGCTTTTTTTTGCCCGTTCTCGCCGTGGCAGGAAGCGCACTTTTCGGCAAAGATCGCTCCGCCTTTTTCTTTTAGAGAGTTTGTATTTCGATTTACCTTGCCGCTATGGGTTTTACTGCCTGCGACCGGAGCGTTTTTGTAGATATTTACAGTTACGTTTTCATCTTTAGAATGCTTTTCGATCAGGGATTTTAGCTCTTTGGCAAACTCACCTTTGGCTTCGAATACATACGTGTCATCATTTGCTTTATCCGCGGCATTTAAACTAAAGGCAAAAAAACATGCTAAAAAAGAAATTTTAAAAATTTTCATAGAAAACCTTGATTTAGAATTTAAAAAGGGCGAAGCAAAAGCTTCGCCCTAATTTTACCTGTATAAGGTAAATAATTAGAAGCTGTATTTAGCCTCGAATCTAATGCGATCTTTTTTCTCATCGCGATCTGTGCCATAAGCATCATCAATTTTATAGTGAGAATACCAAGTTTTAAAGCTTAGCTTTTCATTATATTTATAAGAAATTCTACCTACTACTTCGTATGCATCGTCACCATGCGCTTTACCGTCTAGGTAATCAGCGCCGATTCTGATGCCAGTATCAGGGATGGTATAGCCTGCTACTACATACCAGTAGTGATTTTCGCCAGTAAAATTCCTATAATCTAGCAACTCCTGACCCGGGCTGATGAAAGAGCCTTGATCTTCAAAGGATACAAAAGAAAGGCTGTCTTTATGATCAGGTTCAAATTTCAAATAACCCGCAGCTAAATCAACGCCAAAGAAACCAGCACTTGCTTCTGCGGCCCAGAAATCTGCATCATCGGCACCTACTACATTTTTATAGTCGCCATCGAAATCAGAAAATGCATACTGACCTTTTACGCCGAGATTAAAATCATCAGAGATATCAAAATTTAGAGCTAGTTCTGCAGCGAAAAGCTGTGCAACATCCTCTAGAGCGTTATACCATAGCTGGAAAGATACCGGATCGTATGAACCCATAAAGCCTATGCCATATAGATTATGATCGGTAGTTAATTTACCATCTACTCTAGCCCAATCAAGGCTTGAAATATCGCCATCATTCTCTAAAGAATCCATCCAAAAGCCACTAATTGTTAAGCCCTCGATATCGGTACTAGTAATCTTAACGCCATCTCCATACATATCATCGGTAAAGAATGAGCCTATGCCCTGGCGACCAACTGCAATCGTAGTACCGCCGATAGTGTATCCCAAGTAAGCCTTAGCAATATCGAAATCAGAATCCGGGTCTTCTCTTCTTGCGCCGTAATTGCCATGATATTGACTATTTGAAGAAGAAGCGGATTCGCCATGATCTTCATCCATAAATCTAATGCCTACTACACCAAAGAAGTTATCGTCGATTTTAGCTTTGAAATCTACTTCGGATTTGAATTCCCAGACACTAGATTTCTCGCGGTGGACATTTTTATCGGATTCATTATTGTGTGTATATCGCATACGAGCGTATCCGTTTAGATCCACATCCTTGATAGCTTCCTCTAACGGAACAGCACTTGCACTCATAGCAAGAGCACCTGCAGCGACTGCTGCCGCTAAACTAAGTTTAACTAGTTTCATTTTGAACTCCTTTAAAAGTTTGTAAGCGCAATAGTAGCACAAAATGACAAATTATATGCTTAAAATAGGCTGAAAAATACTAAAATTTTACC
>NZ_CALHHT010000259.1 GCF_938031315.1 uncultured Campylobacter sp. | reverse complement strand
TTTGCACCGAGGGCTTTAAAAACTCCGCGACGCCCAGGCGCAGCGGCTCGTTTTCGTTAAAGCTTACCTTGCTAAAATCGGTGTTTCGCTCATCGATTTGAATTTTAAAATTTAATTCCAAAACGGCATCCCCTCCGGTCTGCGAAAATTCCGCATAGTAGGTCGGTATCAGCTCGCCGCAGACGAATTGTTTAGCCGCATTACAGCGCACCTCGTACTGGCTAAGTAGCCGCTGATAAGGGGTTTTCAAAACTAAAGGCAGCCAAAGGCGCACGTCCGCTCCGCTGATCTCGTGGTTCAGCGTTAGGTTAAATTTGCGCGTCTGCGCGGTGTTTTCTTGCATCTTTTCTCCTTTAAATCTGAAGTGAAACTATGGGCGATTGTACCCTTTTAAGCTTTAAAAGCGCTAAATCAAAAATATGCTAAAATGGCGCTAAATTTTGAAATTTTAGGATTAAAATGGATCTGCAAAAAATCAGAGACGAGAACTTTAAAAAGCTGCAAAGCGGGCAAAACCGCGAAATTTTAAGCGCGATCGAGGCGCTACAAATAGGGGAGTGCTACTGCGAGTGCGGCGACGTCGTGCGCGCAAGCTTTAGCGCTAGCGCGGAGCAGAGAGATGAAATTTTGCGTATCGCGCGAGCGCTAAAGCCGTGGCGCAAGGGGCCTTTCGCGCTGAATGATCTTTTTATCGACGCCGAGTGGCGAAGCTTCGTGAAATTTAACCTGCTGCGGCCGTTTTTAGATCTGAGCGGCAAAACCGTCGCCGACGTGGGCTGCAACAACGGCTACTATATGTTTCGCGCAAGCGCTCTAAAGCCTGCGCGGCTAGTGGGGTTTGACCCGAGCGCGCTATTTTATCTGCAGTTTCGCTTCATCGAGAAATTCTTTCGCAGCGACGCGAAATTCGAGCTTTTGGGCGTGGAGCATCTGCCCTTTTACGAGCACAAATTCGATACGATCTTCTGTCTCGGCGTCATCTACCATCGCAGCGACCCCGTAAAGATGCTAAAAGATCTGCGAGCCTCGCTAAATACGGGCGGCGAGGTGTTTTTAGACACGATGTATATCGAAGGAGCGGGCGATTTCGCGCTGTGTCCGAAAAACAGCTACTCGAAAATTTCAAATATCTACTTTGTTCCGACCGTCGGCGCGCTACAGAATTGGTGCGAGAAGGCGAAATTTAGAGATTTTGAAATTTTGGCTCAAAAGCCCACGGATGCTAGCGAGCAGCGCAAAACGGAGTGGATCGACGGGCAGAGCTTGGAGAATTTCCTAGATCCGCACGACAGCTCGCGCACGATCGAGGGCTACCCCGCCCCGAGGCGTATCTACGTGCGGCTTCAGGCGTGATCTGCGCCTTTGAAAACGCGTAAAATTTACTGAATTTATCGACTCGCGGGGAAAATTTTGCGTTCGGCAGAGCGTGAAATTTGACTAAATTTAGCGAGCTCAAGTCGGATTGATCGAATTGTAGCGACCAGGATTAGTGCGGCGCAAATTTGAATTTCGCCTTTTGCGTTACGCTTTGCGTCTTGCACGCGCGGCGCGAAATTTTACTAAATTTAATCAAGCGGCGATAGATTTTAAAATTTTATCTACGCAGCGCACGCTAATGCGCGCATCGTGCGAACGCAGCGCAAAATTTAACGCCCGCAACGGCAAATAAAGCGGTAAATTTCGGCGCCTGCAATGCGAGCAAAGCGGTATAAAATTTAACGCCGATCGGCTTCACACCGCTTTACCGCTTATTGTGCGACAAAGCCACGGTTAAATTTAAACGATCAGCGCTCAAAAAGTTGCAAAAAATATTTTAAATTTTGCCTCTCGGCCTGCAGGCTCGTATTTGGACCGTGTCCCGGATATAGCGTAAAATCGCTCTTTATCTGCAAAATTT
The DNA here is from genome assembly GCF_938031315.1 of uncultured Campylobacter sp. Taxonomy (GTDB): domain Bacteria; phylum Campylobacterota; class Campylobacteria; order Campylobacterales; family Campylobacteraceae; genus Campylobacter_B. Next base: position 283 of record NZ_CALHHT010000259.1, on the reverse strand, counting down.
TATGCAAAGCCCCTCTCATCTGCTCGCCGCTTGAAAAGGGAAAATCCCACCTGCCGATCGAGCCTTTAAATATGACGTCGCCGCTAAAGATCACGCCGTCCACTTCGATCATACAGCTGCCCGGCGTGTGTCCGGCAAAAAGGCTAAATTTAACGTTAAAGCCCGCTATTTCAAGGCTTTGCTCCTGCCCTTTTATGAGCACGTCCGCTTCTATGGATTCTGGCATCGTCTCAAAAGGATCCGCCCGCAGCATAAAGGCGTCTTCCTCGTGAATATAAATTTT
>NZ_CALHHT010000258.1 GCF_938031315.1 uncultured Campylobacter sp. | reverse complement strand
ATGACGCTAGCGCTGATCCGCCACGTTACGCCGCTGATCGATAGCGGAGTATGCGACGCCGCAGAAGCGGCACGGCGCGCGATCCTGTATGATACTACGCAAAGCTTAGCTCTGTATGAAACCTATAAATTTAAAAGCAGCGTCGCATGGGAAAATCTCGCTCGCATAAGCCGAGTATGTTCCTCGCCTCTGCCGCGCGCCGCACTTACGGCGCAAAAGCTATTCCCGCAGCGGAGTATAGAGTACCTAGAGGCTTTGCGCGAGTTTAATCTGCGAATATTTCCCGTGCCGCTAATAAAAATGCCGTTTGATTACTGGCTCGTGCTCTCGCGCCTGTTGTGGCTGTGCGGCATGAACCCTAGCGGCGCAAGCGCGAAAGAGGAGCGTCAGCGCGCGCTTGATCTGGCGCCGTCGCTGCTAGAAGCGGACGCGGCGGTGATCGCACACGGCTTCGTACTGCGCGTGATACGAAAGAGCGCACGACAAGCGGGCTACCGCTTGATATACCGTTTCTGCGAGGGTTGCTTCTGCGTGGAAATTTGGCGCCGCGCCGCGTAGAGATACCGCTCTGCGCGAAAATTTGAAATTTTGCGTTTTGTAAATTTTAAATTTAATGCGCCGTTTGGCAGCTGTCGCGAGGCGCCGAAATTTCATCTATGCAATGGGCGCTGCTTTTTAAATACGGATAGCCGGCCGCTTACGAAGTAAAATTTAAATCATACGGCTTGAGTTGATTTAGCGCCGCTTCATGTTCTTTTTGCGCGCAGGCTGTGTTTACGGCGCCCAGGGCAGGTTGGAGTAGAGCGGTCTCGGTTGTGCTCCCGCGCTTTATGAGAGGGGTAAGTCGGTTAAATTCTGCGCGCAGTATTCGGTAAAGTTCGCTCGCGCAAGGGATAAAATTTTGCGCGAGCAGAGCGATCTAGCTCAATCCGCACGCTTTAAATCTAGCTCGCCGATTCGTTAAATTTAACTGCAAATTTAGTCGGTCGGCGTAGTTTGATTTCTGAAAACAGAGGCGAATTTGACGTCAGGTTCCCCTCTTTAAATTTGCCATCAAATTTAAAACGCTAAATTTAACAAACGCCTGCGCTAGTTCGTAAATTTTAACTTTTATCGCAACGCTGATTTGTCTGTGATTTTTATCTTACCGTCTATACATCGCCGAATCGAAAAATCAAATTTACCGGCTCAAAGCCGCGAAAAAATCAAAGCGAGCGCGGCGATAAACCAGGGCGTCGTCCGACACCGGCCCCCATCGGCCTAGCATGCGATTTTACTATTTTACGGCGTTTTTAAAAGCCGAATTTAGCGCTTAAATTTTGCCGTAAAATTTGACAAAATCGCCGCCCGTCGCAATTTAGTTTCACCGTTTTTACGTCAAATTTAGTGGAAAATCGACGTAACGTATTTCGGCGTTTTTATTGATCAAATTTGCCCAGGAAAGCCAAAAATCTTGCGCGAAACAGAGCTAAATTTTAACCTTCTCCCACGGCTCGATTTCACCATCGACCTCTTTAAAAATGCTCGCGATTTCTATATTTTTTACGCTTAAATTTCGCTCGTAAGCCTTGATATCGCGTGATTTTAGCTTCTCTTGTAAAAAGGCGAATTCATACTCGATCTGCTCGCGAGAGACGGCTATTTTGGCTAAATTTCGCTCGTCAAATTCGCCCACCTTCGCTACGTCGAATTTATACCCGCGAGCGCAGGCCTGCGCATAAACCTCCGCTAGATACGCATTTATCGCCTCTAGCGCGTTTTCATGCGCGTAAAAGCGGTTAAGCTGCGGGTGATTTTTGTAGCCCTTGGTAAGTCCAGCCAGCACGTTTTTAGCCAGCAGCGCCTCGCGCCACAGCGCCACAAGCCCCTTTGCATCGAGATATTTAAAGCTTATCGTCCAAAGCCTCATTTTTACCTTTCGTTAAATTTCGTCGTCAAATTCGGCGCGCTTTGCGCCGCAGCCTGAGCGGCAATAAATTCGCGCCTTAAATTTGGTCGCGCCCTAGATTAGAGGCTAAATTTTATCTCGCCGCACCTTTAAAATTTACCCGCTCATTGCAGCTTGCCCCTGCATAGCACGGCGATCTTTTCTACGACCTCGCCGCCGCTAACGAGGTAGGCGAACTCGTGTAAATTTACGACGGGACAGATGTGGTTTGGATAAATTTCGAGCCGCTCGC
>NZ_CALHHT010000257.1 GCF_938031315.1 uncultured Campylobacter sp. | reverse complement strand
CGATCAGAAATACAAAAATTTAAGCCGCCTTAATCTCTCGTAGCCTATACCAAGCGATGATTTGTAAGATAAACGCCGCCAGAAGTATAAAATATCCGATAGCTATAGCGACCGTTAGCGCACCGATGACCGTGCAAATGAAGTAATAGAGGAAAAATTTATCGCCCGATATTCTTGAAAGCTCATTATAAACTTGGAATTCTTTAAAAAACGCATAGATCATACTGATTATGCCGGCGATGAAGAAAATGACGCCGATGGCTATGCCGATACCGCTGGCACCGCCATATTTAGCGCTAGCGCCTATCAGTGCGAATACCCCCATAGTCACACCTATAAAGATAAGTATGGTCGCTACGACGGTGGCTACTAGATAAATGAGGTAGTTTTTCTTAAGCGTAGGGCTGGCGGCTTTATTTGAAAGCTTGATGATAGCGAGCAATATACATATAAAACCTGCGATGACGAAAACTAAACCGATAAACGGAATAACGCCTAAAATCGGTAGCGCCGATCCCGCTAGTCCAAGCGTTCTGATGGTTGATAAATTATCATCCCCAAGAGAAAAATTAGAGAAATCTACGTTAATGAGCTTTGTTTTTGTAAGGTATATCTCCTTTGCAGTTTGCCCCTCTGCGATAAAATCAACTTCATCGCCTTTACTCAAAACGACTGGTTTGCCTTCCTCGTTTGCCGATTTCACATCCTCTTGCTGGTATGAGTAGCGGCTCTCATCTGCGGCAAGGATAATGCCCTTAGCCAAAATAGTTCCTTTCACAGTCTCTCCTTTGAAATTAAATAAAATGTGGATTATATATTTTTTAAACAAAAGCTTATCTTAAAGATAGTAGTTCAGCATCAAATCCGCTTTATCCGCGGTCAAATTTACCCGAAGGATCATCTTACTCACCGCTCTTTCGCAGCGTGAAATTTTAATCTTATCATAGCGCAGCTCTACGCCCGAACTCACGCCCTGCCGCACGCTCAAAACATAAAATTTCAAAATTTAAAAGCGCTATCCAATAAATGCGCCCTTAAATACGACCC
>NZ_CALHHT010000256.1 GCF_938031315.1 uncultured Campylobacter sp. | reverse complement strand
GAGCAATTCTTAGAAAGTGTTATAAAAAGTGAAATTTTCGTTAGAAAATACAAAAAGCCGCTGATCTTTTTGGTTGCGGTTTTAGTCGTGGTTTTCGTGGGATATTATACGAGCGAATTTTTAAGCGAACGCCGCACAGCCCAAGCTAATGCCATTTACGATGAACTTCTTAATAAAAAAGATGAAGCGAAACTTGCCGAGCTAAAGCAAAAGGACGTAAATTTATACGCTTTGTATATGCTTCAAAACGGCTCTACGCAGGAGTTGGCGGCTCTTGCCGATACGCAGGGCATCGACGTAATGCTAAAAGAGATAATCAAGCTTCAAAGCGGCAACTCCTCCGGAATTTTACTAAGCGATTACGACTATCTCGTTAAAGGCTACGAGCTGCTAAAAGAGGGCAAGATCGAGCAGGCCAATATTGAGCTCGATAAAATTCCTCTAAACTCGCCCGTGCGCCAGATCGCGCTCGCCCTAAAGCACTACGGAGGCAATAAATAATGAAAAAAACGCTGATATTTACCCTTTTGCTATCGTTTTTATTTTTGGGCTGCTCGACAAAGCGCCAGTATTTCGAGCCTAGCGACGAAAACATCACCGGCGATATGAAATTTAACGGCTCACTACCGTCCGAGATCGTAGCGGTTAGCAAGGATGGCGCGACGCTTAAAAACGGGCAGGTTATCTCCAAAAACGGCCTAGTGCAGAATTTAAAGCTCTTAAAAAGCGAGAAATTTTTAGGCGAATATAACGGCAATTTCGTCATCACCGACATAAACGGCACTACGAAGCTCGCCGATAGCGCGGGCAGCGTTAAATTTGAAAAAAATCTGGGCAGACAGGCTCTTAGCGCAAACGTAAAAGGGGATAATCTAGCCTTGGTGATGAGCGATAACTCCATAATGCTCATCAAGCTAAGCTCCGGCGCGGTCGTGCTTGATCACAGAGTGGGGAATGTATTTGCGATCGATTCGCGCGTGGCGCCGCCCTTGTTTATCAATCAGCTGATCGCCTATCCCGCGCTTGACGGACTCGTAAGCGTAGTGGAGCACGTAGGCGGCCGCTCGGCGCGTAATTTCGTCGTAAGTAATCAGCCATTTTTCAATAATATTATCGCTTTGGAAAACAGCGGCGACAACCTTTACGCCGTAACCGCCAC
>NZ_CALHHT010000255.1 GCF_938031315.1 uncultured Campylobacter sp. | reverse complement strand
GGATGAAAATTGCGATTTTTACGCTACCTTTGGTAAATAATTACGGCGGAATTTTACAGGCTTATGCGTTGCAGCGCGCGCTTGAGAGCTACGGCTTCGAAGCGCCCGTGGTAAATTTAAAGATCAGGCAAAGAGGCCTTTTTTCGCGCGATTATTTGAAATTTTTGCTCGCAAAGTTGATCTATTTTAAAAAATACAAAAACGCCGAATTTAGCACCCTGCGCTACTACGCCGACACGCAGCGCTTTATCGCGCAAAATATCGAAACGACCCGCGAAATTTACTCGTCCGCGGCGCTAAAGCGGCTATTTGAACAGGAGAAATTCGGCGCTTGCGTGCTCGGAAGCGACCAGGTCTTCAATCCGCCGTATTTTGACGCGTTTGAAAACGACTTCTCGCTGGGCTTTGCGCCGCAGAGTTGCATCAAAATCGCCTACGCAGCGAGCTTCGGCGGCGAGAACTTCAAAGGCGCGCGCGATTTAGAGCTTCATAAGGCGAATTTGGCTAAATTTAAGGCGATTAGCGTGCGCGAGCGTGGTGCCACGGCGCTTTGCGAAAGCGTGTTTGGAATTTCGGGCGCCGCTTTCGTGCTCGATCCTACGCTTTTGGCGGGCAGAGAGGTTTTTGAAAAATTTATCTCGCCCGCGGCAAATAGCGTAAAACTCGGCGCCGCAGGGATCGCGCAAAGCGACGCAGACCGCGCGGAAGCAGACGACGTGCAGATCGCAATATGTGCCGCGTCGCAAGAAACAAAAGCTGCAAAAATAGGCGCCGCCGCGCAAAATTTAAACGGCACCGCAGCGGATATTGCGGATACGGCTTTTTCGGCGCAGGATGCCTGCGAGAATGCCGTTTGTGTGGCAAACGCCGCGCAAAAAGGGCAAATTTTTGCCTATATTTTGGATCAAAACGAGAGCAAGAGCGAAATTTTAAAAAGCGTGAGCGAGCGCGAAGGGCTGAGCGTGCGCGAGGTGAATGACAAGGCAAATCGCGTCAGCATTGAAGAGTGGCTAAGCCTCATCGCGGGCGCGCAGCTCGTGATCACCGACTCCTTTCACGGATGCGCGTTTTCGATCTTGTTTAACAAGCCGTTTTTCGCGTTTATCAACGAAAACCGCGGCAGTTCGCGCTTCTACTCGCTTTTTGAGAGCTTCGAGTTGCAAGATCGTGTCATAAAAAGCGCGAGCGACGTGGCCCTAAGCAAGCAGGTCGATTGGGCGCGCGTGAATGAAATTTTATCGCGCAGGCGTGAGGCTTCGCGCGAGTTTTTGATCAGCAATTTAAGGGCGTAAATGAAGATAGCTTTAGTGATTTCATCTTTGGGCAAAGGCGGCGCCGAGCGCGTGCTAAGCGTGCTGGCTAATTATTTCTGCGAGCAGCACGATGTTTGCGTGATAAAATTTGACGCGGAAAAGCCGTTTTATAAAATTTCGCCTAAGGTGCGGGTTTTAAATTTAGACCTGGGCGTCGGCGAGCGGGGGATTTTGGGAAATTTTACGAAGCGATTTAATAAAATTTTCGCGCTTCGTAAAATTTTAAAGCGGCGCGAGTTTGACATCGTGATCTCCTTTTTGGACAACACCAACGTGCTTACGCTCATCGCAAATTTGGGGCTTGAAAATAGGATCATCATCACCGAGCACACCAACCATCGCTTTTTAAAAAGTCCGATGTGGCGG
>NZ_CALHHT010000254.1 GCF_938031315.1 uncultured Campylobacter sp. | reverse complement strand
TTGATCGCTCAATAAAGGTTTTCTAAATTTTGTTCTAATTTTATTAACAGCGTATATAATATCATATTTCTCCAAGTCCTCTTTAGAAATATATTCCGCTACAAACGCCATTCTCTCCTCCTTAAGGAATTCTATAATTTAAAGTAGATTGCTCGTATACAGACCGAACAAAGACGAGATTTCAAATTTTAATCCTTTTACTGACGAGAACTTATCGTTAAAGCTGCCAATTTATATGCGATTATCGTCAATTTTTACTATAACCTTTCGTAAAATTCGTAAAATTCAGGCGCTTTGTCGCTCGCCACCTCTTTTAAATTTAGCGTCCAAAAATACGCAGAATTTCACGCCGTATAGGTAGAAAATCCAGCTTATGTAGATCCACAAAAAGAAAAATAGCGCGACCGAAAACGAGCCATAGATGCTAAGATAGGTTTTGTTATAAAAGACGTATTGCGCAAAAACCAGTCTTGAAAGCCACCATAAAATCGATGCTACGAGCGATGAGGCAAGCACCGCTTTTGCACGGATCTCGCGGTTGATCGCCGTAGCATAAGTGATCGCAAAGATCCCCCAAACGATTAAGTAGGGTAGAATTTTAAGCAAATTTATCCAGCTTGTAAACTCGGTTTTATTTAGTAGCTCCTGAAGCTCGCCGCTGATATAAAACGATGCCCCAAGCCCCACAGGAGCGAGCGTCATCAGCGTCCAGTAGGTGCTTAGGCTCTTAAAAAAGCTTCGCTCGGGTGAATGCGAAATGCGCGCAATTATCGCTTCAAAATCTCCGAAAAACAACACCGACGTAACTAACACTGCGCAAAAGCCCGTTACGCCAAGGCTTAGTCCGTTAGCCATAAATTCTTCGATATAGTGTGCCATGCTCGCTTGATTTGCGGGCAGGAAGTTTGAAAAGATAAAGCCCATAATCTTGTCGTAGTAGCCTTTAAAGCTTGGCAGCTGCATAAAAACGCTAAGCGAAACCATCAGCACCGGCAGTAGCGCCAAAATCGTGTGAAAGCTAAGGCTTGATGCATGGTGCATGAGCTCGGTATCGTAGAGGCGGAAGAAATTTTTAAGTCGGTTTTGCACTTGCATAAGCGCGGGTATTAGTTTTTTCATACGGGCGATTTTACATTAAAATTTTAGAATTTCATATAAATTTGCACAATTTTTCTTTTGTATCGCAGTATATTGTCTATGAAATTTTAAACTGCAAAAATGCGACTACAAATATATAAATTTATATCTCGAATTTAGTCTAAATTTAGGAAAATTTTTCTAATATGCTAAAAAATAATATTAAATATATCCATAACGAAGGGAAAATAATGGAACGAAGGAAAACGATGAAATTTAAAATTTCATTAGCGGCATGTATGTGTCTGCTATGCAGCAGTTTGGCTGCAGCACAAAGTGGCGGTAATTCTGCGCCTGAAAAATCGCAGAATATGGGCGTAATCGAGGTAAATTCCGTCGGCGATAATATCAGCGAGAGCGGCATCGACGAGGGCTTTTTGAGCAAAAACGTGCAACAAGGCCTGCTTGCGGGCAAGCGCGCTTTGGATCTTCCCTATCAGATCAACACGATCAGTAAGGAGATTATGAACCACCAAGGCGTCACCGGCTACGAGGAGGCGGTAAAATACTTCCCGTCCGCGCAGATTCAGATGCGCGGCGGCGCTACGGTCGGACGCCCGCAGACGCGCGGCTTTGAAGGTAGCGTCGTAGGCAATAGCTTCTGGGACGGCTTTTATACGGTTTCGACGATGGCGATTCCGATGGCGATGTTTGAGAGCTTTCAAGTACAAAA
>NZ_CALHHT010000253.1 GCF_938031315.1 uncultured Campylobacter sp. | reverse complement strand
GTGCCCTACCTGCGACGCTACCGGCTCGAAGGATAAAAAAAGACACACTTGCTCCGTTTGCGGCGGCACGGGGCGCGTCGCGGTCAGGCGCGGATATATGAGCTTCATCCAAAGCTGCTCCGAATGCGGCGGCACGGGCGAGATCGTAAAAGACAGGTGTAAGGATTGCGGCGGCAAGGGCTTTACCGAGGAGAATGTGAGCCTTAAATTTGATATTCCCGCAGGTATCGACGACGGACAGCGCGTGCGCCTAAGCGGCAAGGGCAACGTCTCTAAAACCGGCGAAATCGGGGATCTGTATGTGATAGTGCGCGTTAAGGAGGATAGCCACTTCCTGCGCGACGGAGACGACCTGTATATCGAGGTGCCGGTGTTTTTCACGCAGGCGATCTTGGGCGAGAGCATCGAGGTGCCGACGCCGCGCGGCAAGGCGGAGCTGAAACTCAAAGTAGGCACCAAGGACAAGCAGCGCTTCACGATCTACGGCGAGGGCGCGCCGAATATCCGCACCAAGAAAAACGGCGATCTGATCGTGCAGGTAAACGTCCAGACGCCTAAAAAATTGAACGAGAAGCAAGAGGCGCTTTTGCGCGAGCTTCAAGAAAGCTTCGGTAGCAAGGGCGGAGACGACGAGGGGATACTCGATAAGATCAAGAATTTTTTCAAGTAATCTGCCTTGATTTGCCTCGATCTGTTTTGAGCGGCGATTGTTTAAACTCTAGTTCGGCGGACTGCGGAATTTTAAATTTAGTCGCTGCTACCCTCTGCTGCTTGTTTGCTTGCTAGCTGTCGTTCGTTTGATCGTAGCTTGCTTGATCTTCGTCGGCCGTCGTTCAGTAGGACGCCTATCGTTTAGTCGCCTTTTGCTAAGCACCGTCTGTTTGATCGCAGCAAACACTGCGCGGCGGCTTTATAAGGTAATGCTTGCGAGTAGAATTTTATCTGTGTCTGCGACAGTCTTTGAATGCTACTGCGGCGTTAAACGACGGCTCGGAACGGCTTACGCGCCGCAAAAGCGACTACAAATTTAAAAAGGACGAAGATGGATCGCAAAAACGGACCTATAAATTTCAAATCCGCGGATGATGAGATGTTTGCGTTTTTATCGAGCTTGGGCGATCGCTGGCAGGTGAGCGAGGGCGGAGTGAAATTTATAGAGGAGAATTTCGCCTTCATCGGCTCCAAACCCGTCTTGCGTGGTTTGAAAGATTATGCGACCGCAGACTGCCTGAGCTTTGCCGGTGCCAGAAGCTTCATAGACGCAAATCCTGCGGTAAAAGCGAGGATTTTAGGCGGTGAAATCTGCTATCTGGGTGATAATTTAACGAGCGCCGAGGTTAAATTTGCGCCTGAATATTTTTACGATTTTTTAAAATTTATAATGGAGCAGATCCCCGAACACCACTATTTTTTCAGCCCTACCGCGCGATGGCTCCTGCTGGTTGCGATGGAGAAATACGTGGAATTTGCGGCTTTAGATTAGTTTGTGCCCATGAAAATTCGCGAAATTTCGCCGATTTAAGGCGCGAAAAATTTTATCTAGGTATAGATAAGCGCATATGACGGTAATTAAAATTCACTTGAACTAAGAAATTTAATTTTAAGATTTACGGAAGTAAAATAACAGATCAAATTTAAAGGCACCCTATGAAAAATCCAGAATGGCTAGGTAAAGAAATTTATCGCGTGGAAAGAAGTAAAATTTTCGGGCACTTAAGACCATATTTATCATATGCGATATTATTATTACTAGTGTATACTGGCTGGTATAGAGGCGATATTGTTGGTATTTCTATCTCATTGATTATATTTTTAGTGCTCATAATATTATTTACAGAGCAGACGTTTCGTAGAATTATATTTTATGAGAATGGATTTGTGATATCTAATTATTTTACGAG
>NZ_CALHHT010000252.1 GCF_938031315.1 uncultured Campylobacter sp. | reverse complement strand
TTCGTTACGACCCTTCATCATATCCGCATGGGCGAATATGAAAAGGCTATCGCAAACGGGCTTCGCAGCCTTTGGGCGCAGCAAACTCCAAACAGAGCGAGAAAGGTATTAAATGGGCTTCTTGCTAAACATTAAATTTATACTGGCGGCTTTTGCGGTAATAGCGGCATTATGCGGAGCCGAAATTTTAAGCCTTAAAAGCGATGTTTCGCAGCTAAGCGCCGAAAATGCAAAGCTTAAGGCGCAGCTAGGGCAATGCGAGCTAAATCTAAGCCTGCAAAACGCCGCGATCAAATCCCTTGAGGTGAATGCAAGCCGCCGCAACGAGGATAAGATCCAAAGCGTTTCTAAAATTTACATAAAAGACAAAAGTTGCGAGGCACAACTCAATGCGTATAAAAAACTTCTTGATAGCGCTTTTTAGCGTGCTTTGCCTATTTGGTTGCAGCACAAAGGAACCACAGATAAAGCAAGTCTATGTGCCTGTGCGCTGCAATCTGAAAATGCCGCTTAAACCTGCGGCAAACGGCAGCTTTGAAGCGCATAAAGAGCTTGTGAGGTATTTTCTCAAATGCGAAGAGATAGCCAAAGACTGCACGAGGAGCGAGTAATGAAAACTTTGATTTATCTACTTAGAGCTTTTGTCTTAGTAGTATTCAATCTTGAGCTTTACGTAGTCTTTGACAACTTTATACGAAGCGAAAATTTAGTGCTCCTTCTTTGGTCGCTTTGTATAGGTATTACCGGCGCTCTTTTTTCGCCTACGTCGCTATATAAAACCTTTAAAGTATGAGCCATGGAGTATCTGCTCTATATATTAGCTGCAGGCGTTGCGGGCAGCGTAACGGCCTTTTTGAAGTATGGCGAGCGTGGCGCGGGTAATTTTATCAAACGAGTATTGGACGGCTGTTTTAGCGCATACATCGTTTATGAAATATCTTTCTTTTTCTGCAAAGATATGCGCCTTAGCCTTGCGATCTGCGGGATCGGCGCCTTTAAAGGCAGCGGAATTTTGGATTTGGCAGTCGGATTTATAAGAAATAAATTTGATCTAGATGATAGAAATAAGGATGAACAATATGAGCAATAACCTAAACGAGATCGGCATCGTCAGTGAAGTAGGCGGGGATCGCGCAAGGGTTGCGATCGGCGATATGGTTACCGACTTTTTGCCCGTATTTCAAGCCTGCGCCAATTCCTTTGCCGTAAGCTTTGCGCCGATCCGCGTGGGCGAGCAGGTGCTTGTGCTGCCGGTACGGGGCGAGCTCAACGCAGGCGTGATCCTACGCGGTATCTATCAGACCGCTCACAAAGCGAGCGCGACCGATACAAAGATCCACGTCGCTTTTGAAGACGGCGTAAGGATGAGCTACGATACGGCTAACTCCAGCCTTGAAATTTCAAGCCCAAAGCAGATCAATATCGCCTGCGAAAACGCAAGCTTGACCGCAAAATCGGTGAATGTGAAAGCGGACGATACGACCGTGCAAAGCGGAAATATCAAGCTTTTGGGAAATACGGTCATTCAAGGCTCAATCTCGACCGCAGGAAGCGGCGGAGGAAACGGAAGCTTTTTTATCAACGGAGATCTCAATATCACAGGCTCGCTCAAGGCAAGCGGCGATATAGGCGATGGCAGGGGCTCGCTTTCGAGCCATACCAACGGCGGAGTAGCGAGGGATTGAGATGAAATACCTAGTAAGCGTAGAAGATAGCATAAAAGATATTCTAAGCACTCCTATCGGCTCGCGGGTAATGCTGCCCGAATATGGCAGCCGCCTTTTTGAGCTGATCGATAGGCGGGTCAATGATGAGTTTCACGCCGATTTGAGCTACTTCGTCATCGAAGCGGTGCAGCGCTGGGAAAAGCGGGTGCAGGTCGACGAAGTGAAGCTCATAAGCTTTAAAGATCACAAGCTCAGCTTTAAAATTATGCTAACAAACGGCAAAGAGATCGGAGTAGAGATATGAGCTTTTTAAAAAATTTACCCTATCCGAACGTCATCGAGCAGCTTAGCTACGATGAAATTTTAAAAGCCGTTAAAAGTCTCTTTAAAGGCTCTTTAAATGACGATGAAATTTCGCTTCTTGAAAGCGACCGCTTTTCGGCTCTGCTTGAAACGCTCGCATATCGAGAGCTACTTTTGCGAGCCCGCATAAATAGCGCCGTAAAATCTATGCTGCTACCTTTTGCGCAGGGGGCTGATCTGGATAATATCGTTGCGATGTACGGCATAGAGCGCAAAAAGGGCGAAAAGCCCGTAGCGGAGGTGGAATTCGCCCTAAGTATGGCGCGCGATTCGGACGTACTAATTCCGAAAGGCACTATCTTGTGCGCAAGCTCCGGCGAGTTTGCCGCGATCAAAGATGACATCGTTATAGCTGCCGGGGAGCTAAAGGGTACGGGTCATAGCGTCTTGCAGACCTTCGTCAAGCAAAGTGATCTAAAATGCGAGCTCATCCAAACGCCTTTTTCATTCGTGCTTAAGGCGCGTCAAATATCGCGCTTTGAAGGCGGTGCAGATGAAGAGAACGACGAGAGACTGCGCGATCGCGCCGTGCTTTCGCTGGAGCGATTTTCTACGGCGGGAAGTAGGAAAGCCTATATCTATCACGCGCTAAGCGCGAACGCCAAGGTAGAAGAAGTAAGCGCGATAAACGGAGGACCCGGTATCGTAAAACTCTATCTAAAAACTACCGATATGAGCGAAGAGACGAGAGCGGATGTGCAAAGCTACCTGAGCGACGAGCGGGTGCGACCGCTTTGCGATACCGTAGTCGTAGAAAACGCCAAAGTCATAAACGCCGTCATCAAAGCCGAGCTCGAGCTAAAAGATATGCTTTTACAAGCGGGGGTTCAAAGCGAAATCGAGGCAAGCAGGACAAGCCTAAGCCTCGGCGAGGATCTAAATTTAAGCTATATCTATTCTACTCTGCACCGCGAGGGGGTGTATCGAGTAAATTTAAAGCAGCCCGCCGCCGACATAAAAGCGGACGTGGATAGCTTTGTGAAAATCAAATTTGAACTAAGCTTTGCAAAGGCTAATCTATGAGTATCCTACCGAGCGGAAAGCCAAAATTTGACAAGAAGCTTGACGATCTTTTTGGCTTCAGCCTTGCAGGGCTTGATATAGGCACGATAAATATCCTGGCGGATAGTTGCCCCGCTTCGCTTCTTGGGATTTTGGCAGATAGCCTGGATGTGAACATAGACGGGCTTAATGAAACCGGCGCAAGGCTACTTATCAAGGAGGCCTTTAAAATCCACTACTATTCGGGCACCTTCTATGCGGTCAAAAAGGCGGTGAATGCGATAGATAGCGGAGCGATCATAGTAGAGGGAAATTTAGGGCAGAAATATGACGGCTCTATAAAACATGATAGAAGCAGATTTTACGGCTCAAATTCGCACTGGGCCGAATACAGCATCATAAGCAGCATTCCTCTTTCAAAGAGCAAGGCGGCGGCGATAGCGACCGCAGCAAAAGCGGCGGCGCCCGCAAGGTGTGTGCTAGCTCTGATCGAGCATTCGACAAATCAGATCAAGCACGATGGACAGATAAAGTATAACAATCAATTCAACTATGGAGCATACAATGGCTAATATCAAAGAAGAAAAAACCTGGGAAGAAGGGATTTATCAGCTCGAAGTGACCGATCCCGTAGTGGGCGGAATAGACGGCATCAGTAATAAGCAAGCCAAGCAGCTAGCTAATCGCACGGGATATCTAAGAGAGCAGATCGAGAACGATAAAAATAGCGTAGATACCGCCCTTGCGAAGAAGCGAGACGTTGAGGATAGCTACTCAAAAACCGAGGTGGATAAAAAGTTTACCTCTGTGGGTACGACTATCGCAGAAAAGCTCGACAAAACTGAAACCGCGGCAGATAGCACAAAACTCGGTGGGCTTGCCGCCGATAAATACGCCCTCAAATCCGAGGCTAGCGACGGGCTGAAGATAGGCTCATATCTGCTTTGGTCTAGCGATCGAACTACCCCGGCGGGCTTTCTTCCGGCAGACGGTAGGAGGCTTCAGAAATCTGAATATATCGAGCTATTCGACGTCATCGGCTATACCTATGGCGGAAGCGGCGAGCACTTTAATCTACCGAAATTCAACGACGGCAAATTTATCCGCGGCACGGGCGGCAATGCAGCAAGCCTCGGTATAGCGCAAGACGATGCTATCAGGAATATCCAAGGCTGGCTCGCAGTTATGAGCAACGATATCAGGAGAGCAGACGGAGCCTTTAAGATGTCAGAAGTTATGGGGTCTGGGTATAATGACGGAACTTCTGACCCCGTTTATAAAGTGTCTTTCGATGCTTCAAATGTGGTACCAGTAGCCTCTGAAAACCGCCCATACAATATGAGCGTAATCATACTAATAAAGGTTAAAAACGTATTCGAGGTCACAAATGTGGACAAATCCCCATATGCTACCGAGATAAAAGCGGGCATCGTAAAACTCAAGAATTCCATCACGGGAAGCTTGAGCGATACGGCGGTAAGTGAGAAAGCAGTATTCGATGTATTTTCTACAGGCTTTTTAAGCTCAAAACAACAAAACGGCTACGCAAAGTTGCCAAGCGGCATAATGCTGCAGTGGGGCAAGCTGAAAGACCTTGAACAAGATGCTAGAAAAAATCTAACATTTCCAATATCATTTCCTAACGCTTGCCTAAATGCTAGCGCTACTTATATTGCGGACCCTTCTTGGGGTCAAGCAGGCGGGGTAATGTATGTAGCAAATATTACGAAAACCGGTATGACTATAGAGTACCAAACGGTAGATAGCGATGCTTCGAATTTTCCAAAAAGAGATGCTTTCTGGTTTGCAATAGGATATTAAAAGGAGAGAGAATGAAATATGTACACTATGACGGAAATTCAAAAATTCTAGGATACTACGATAGCGAAATACACGAAAGCATCCCTGCCCCCAACGTAGAGATAAACGAGGAGCAGTGGGCAAAGGCTCTTGATATTGGCGCTACCCATATCGACCCAAAAACACTTGCAACTAGCATAAAAATAGAGGATCCCGATATAAGCGAATTGAAACAAGCCAAACTCAATGAGCTCGCAGCATGGGTGAACGCAATGGGCGAGAGCTGCAAGGTTGAGATCAAAGACTTTGGAGCCGTCAACGGCGGATATAAATATCTACTGAATATCGGAAGTATGATCGATATATTTGATAGCCTCGAGGTGCGGGGTTTTAGGATGTATGACAATACGATGAAAAAGATAAACGGGCAAGAGGATCTCAAAAAGATCAAGCGTGCCATTCAGATTGCCGGGCAGAAGCTACACGTGCTGAAATGGGGCTATGAAACCGCAATCGAGAAGGCAAAAACCGCAAAGGAGCTTGAGGCTATCAAATTTACGGACACGATTGAAGTATAGGAGGAACAAATGGGATATTTTATTCTTTTTCTGACGAGCTTTATTCTTGGGATTTTGGCTTGCCCGATAGTAATTTTCTTGCGTGCTAGAAAGTGCGATCAGTGGGATCATTCCAATATGATGAATATCTTTCGCGTGATCGCGCACCTTGCAACTCATCCCAATGATTTCATGAAATTTCGCTACGAGGACGGCTCAAAGCCTTTCT
>NZ_CALHHT010000251.1 GCF_938031315.1 uncultured Campylobacter sp. | reverse complement strand
GCGGCGAATGTGCATAGATTTTTTTTGATGCCTTATGTAAATTTAAGACGAGTATTATTGCGAGGGGGTGCAAATTTTTAGGTAAAATTTTATGCTCATTGATTTTTTATATGGCTGCACTAAAGCATGCTCTATACGGAAAAATTTCGTATAAATTTTTAACGTAAACTTTGCCCATTTATGGGGAGAGGAGAAGGGAATAAAATTTTACGATCAAAAGGGTGGGGGATTATTCAGCAGGCTGTGTGTGCAACGCAAAAATAGCGATCCAGGAAGCGTGCCAAGCAGTGCAGATGAAACGAGACGATCTTCATCCGCCACTTTTTAAAATAAAATTTCGCGACTAAAAAAGCGATTTTGCCTTTGTAAATTTTAAAATTTTGCTAAAAATTCTTTGTATTTTTCTGCACTTTTTGCGATATATTCGCTATCTGGATGAAATGAAAATCCATAGCCAAAGTGGCACGGCAGCAGCTTGGCGCCTGTAAAATTCATCGCGCATTTAAAAGGCGTGATAACTTCCTCTATGTCAAATCCGATCGTGCCGTCTTTTTTATAGTTGCTTTGCTCGTCGCCTATAGTGATCGCTAGGGAGAATTCTTTACCTTTTAGCTTGCCGCCGGTGCTGCCGTAAGCCCAGCCGTAGGCGAATACATCGTCGAACCACTGCTTTAAAAGCGGCGGATAGCTGTACCAATAAAGTGGAAACTGAATGATAATTTTATCGTGGCTCAAAAGTAACTCCTGCTCGCGCGCTACGTTTATTTTGCCGTTCGGATAAGCAGCGTAAATTTCGTGAATATCAAATTTATCCGCTTGCTTTTTGGCTACCTCGCGCCACGCCTTGTTTGCGTGCGAGCTTGCCATATCGGGATGAGCGATGATGATGAGATTTTTCATATTTTATCCTTGTTTTAAATTTCTTACATTATATGTTTTTTGGCTGAAATTTTGATTTATCATCTAGCATAATATGGGTATGAAATTTCAAATAAAATTTTACTTCCACTCAAATACTACCGGAAGACTTGTAGTTTTTTGCATGCGATTAGAAGTTAAATTTATAAGCAAATATGGCAGACCCCAAAATCGATAGAATTTTATCTATTAAATTGTATTAAAAATTTTAAATGGTATGAAAAATGCGCCGAAAAATTCGGCGCAAATGAAAGGAATACTAATCTTAGATTAGCGCAGGAGCTACGATAAATCCTAGAGCGACCGAAAGCGCAACCATAATGGTTCCCGGAAGGAAGAATGAGTGGTTAAATACAAATTTACCGACTCTAGTCGTTCCGGTATCGTCCATAGCGATCGCGCCGAGCGTCGTAGGATAGGTAGGGAGCACGAACAAGCCCGAAACGGCTGCGAACGATGCGACTAAGATCCAAATTTGACCTGAATTTTCAGGGCTGGTCATTCCAAGCGCGGCGGCAACAGCAGGCATCATAACCTTTGTGGTCGCAGCCTGTGAGTATAGCAAGCAGCTTAGGAAGTATAGTGCGATAGCCAGTACGAAAGGATACTGCGTAACGACGTTTTTAGCTACCTCTTTGATGCTGTCGATGTGACCGTTTACGAAAGTAGTACCGAGCCACGCGATACCGATGACGCAGATGCACGCATTCATACCGCTTTGGAAAGTGCTGGTAGAGAGCAGTTTGCCCGTATCGATCTTGCACAAAACAGCGATAAGAAAGCCGATAGTTAGCATAAAGCTGATGATCGCGCTATCTCTTGAAAGGATCGGTTTTTCTACCAAGCCTACGCTCTTTGAGATCGCAAGTGCATAGCAAACGACGATCAAAACGCCGATAGCAAATATCGCAACCGATCTTTTCGCGTAAGGCTTTGGCTCTTTATACTCCTCGGCTTTGATCTCGGCTACAAGACCTTTTGAAAGTCTCTCTTTGTAAACAGGGTCTTTTGAAAGATCGAGATCGTAAAATTTATTTACGATGAAAGCCGTGATGATCATAGCTACGAAGGTAGTAGAGATGCAGATAAACAAAAGCTTAGGATAGCTAACGCCTAGCTTTTCGCACAAGCCACTCATAGCGACGAACGCCGCCGAAATAGGGCTCGCAGTAATCGCTACCTGAGATGAAACGACCGAAAGCGCAAGAGGAGCGGAAGGCTTGATGTTCTGCGTCTTTGCGACCTCGACGATAACCGGGATCATAGAAAACGCAGTATGTCCGGTGCCCGCAAGTATCGTAAGTAGATAGGTAACGATAGGCGCTAGGAAGTTGATCTGCTTAGGATTTTTCCTTAAAATTTTAGATGCTACCTGCACCAAATAATCAAGTCCGCCTGCGACTTGCAGCGCCGTAATCGCGGAGATTACCGATGCGATAATTAGGATAACGTCAATCGGGATGTCCTTCATATCGACCTTCATACCCAAAATGGCTAGGACGACAACGCCCAAGCCGCCTGCATAACCGACGCCCATGCCGCCTAGCTTAACGCCTAGGTAGATGCCGCCGAGCAACACGATAAATTGCAATATCACCATAAAGTCCATTGCAAAACTCCTTATAAAGTAATTTTTTTAACGGCGCGCAGAATTCTAAAGATTTCAGCAGGTAAAATCCGAATTATCTTTATAATTCAGTGGTCGGAATTCTATGCGGAATTTTATCCTAAAATTTCGCAAGTGGAATTTTACTCCACGGAAGCTAAATCTAACTTGATGAAATTCTGCATCTACGGAATTCTGCACGATCAATTTTATCTATTTAGAATTCTACTTTGCGGAATTTCGCCTATTAAATTAACCGACGAAATTCCGCGCCGCACCTAGTTTGAAACTATTTTTTGCTCATATGTGGGTTGAGCATAGATTTAGGCTCTAGGATCTTATCGATCTCCTCTTTTTTCAAATATCCGCGCTCTAAGCAGATTTCGCCGACGGATTTTCCGGTCTGAAGTGCCTCTTTGGCGATACTTGCGGATTTTTCGTAGCCGATGTATGGATTGAATGCAGTAACAATACCAACAGAATTTAGCACCGATTTTAGGCAAGCTTCAGGGTTTGCTTTTAGATGTTTGATAGCTTTTTCAGCTAGTGTATTCATCGCATTTTCCAAAAGCACAATCGAGTTAAATAGCGCATATGCGATGCCAGGCTCAAACGCATTAAGCTCGAATTCTCCGCGCTCGGAGCAAAGCATGATAGTTACGTCGTTGCCGATTACCTCGTAGCATGCCTCGCCTACGACCTCTGCGATGACCGGATTTACTTTACCAGGCATGATAGAGCTGCCAGGCTGCATCTGAGGTAAATTTATCTCGCCAAGACCGCATCTTGGGCCTGAGTTCATTAATCTTAAATCGTTTGCGATCTTGCTTAGTCGAACCGCGGCAGTTTTTAGAGCGCCGCTAACGTGAACGAAATCGGCAGTATCTTGGGTAGCTGCGATGAAGTCCTCCGCGGCTTTAAATTTAACGCCGGTGATTTCACCCAGTTTTTTCTCGACTACGTTTTTGTAATCAGGATGGCAGTTGATACCTGTGCCGATCGCCGTAGCGCCCATATTTAGGTAAGTCATCGACTCTCTAGCAGCTTTGATAAGTGCGATATCGGTTTTGATGTAGGTAGCAAAAGCGTTGAAAGTGTTTCCAAGAGTAGTAGGAACGGCATCCTCAAGCTCCGTCCTTCCCATTTTGATGACATCTTTGTATTCTTTGGCTTTGACTTCAAGCTCTTTTTTCAAATTTTCCATAGCTTTTAGTAGATCGGTTAGCTTGGCGTAAGCGGCGACTTTGATCGAGCTAGGATAGGTATCGTTGGTGCTTTGACCCAAATTTGTGTGGTCGTTTGGATGGAGGTATTGGTATTCGCCCTTTTTATGTCCCATGCTCTCCAAAGCTATGTTTGTAATGACCTCGTTGGTATTCATATTCGTCGAAGTTCCGGCGCCGCCTTGGATCATATCGACTACGAATTGATCTCTAAACTCTCCTGCGATGAGCCTATCGCAAGCTTTTGCAATCGCATCGGCTTTTTGTGCGTCTAGGACTCCGACCTCTTTATTGGCTAGTGCAGCTGCTTTTTTGATTTGTGCAAATGCTTTGATAAAAAACGGATAGTCTTTGAGCGGTCGTCCACTTAAATGGAAATTCTCGAGTGCTCTAAATGTTTGCACACCGTAATATACGTCGTCGGAGATTTCTAGCTCTCCGATGAAATCGTGTTCTTTTCTGGTCTTTGCCATAATAAGTCCTTTCGTTGAAATTGTTAATGGAATTTTAAAGCTTTTAGTATTAAAAGCAGCTTAAAACGTAACGAAAAATTAAAATTTAGAAATTAGTATGATTATTTAAGGCTTTAAATAGAATTTTACTTAAAAAATATTTTGGAATTCGCTACTAAGGCATAATTACACTTTAATAGAAATATTGCATCGCACGTAGATTATGAAAGTGAAATTATAAAAATTCTTGTTTAGCTTAAATTATAATTTGAAAAATTTGAACTTAAAGGCGATAAAATGGAATTTTTCATTGTATTTGTATTTACTGGCGTGGAACTATTTTTTGCGTTTTATAAAATAAACATATAGAAGCGAGATTATAATGACGACGGCGAACAGAGCGATCGTAATTAGATGCAGATCTTGCTTGATTAGCTCCTCGTTTTCGCCGATGAAATAGCCCAAACTCATAAGTATTAATGTCCAAATCGCAGCTCCAAGCCCAGTAAATAGCACGAAGCGCGCGACATTCATCTTTGCAAGGCCCGCAGGAAGGCTGATGTATTGACGAATACCTGGGATTAAGCGGCAGTTAAACGTTGAAATTTCGCCATGGCGGTTAAAAAAAGCTTCGAATTTTGCAAATTTCTCCTCGGTGATGCCTACGTATTTGCCGTATTTAGCGATAATCTTACGTCCAAAAAAGTAGCATAGATAGTAATTAAACAGCGCGCCGGTGATGCTGCCGCCAAGCCCACAAACAAATGCTATAACAAAGCTCATCTGCGATTTTGAGGCCAGATAGCCCGCAGGGATCATCACGACTTCACTTGGGAAAGGAAAGAAGCTGCTTTCTAAAAACATCATCACAAAAATGCCAAGGTATCCCCAACCTGCGACAAATTCTACGATAAAATTTACGATATTAGAAAGCATTTGAATTCCTTGATTTAATGTGTAAAAAACTAGCTACGCTTAAAATTCCGCAAATTTAACATCGGCAGAGCGAATAAATTTAGAATTCAATAATCCGATGATATAAGAGTGAGCTTAAAATTTCGCAAAATTTAGCGCATATAAAACAAAGGCGCGGGCTAAATTTTATCCTTACAAGTTGCCGCTGCAGCGAACTTGCATTATAAATTTAATAGCCTCGCGCCTTAAAATTAAAACTATTTTGCGTATTCGATGTTTAGTTTGCCGAATAGCTCATTAGCCTTGTCATCGATTTTTTTGTTTACTTTGCTTGGAAGTAGCTGATTTTTGATGAGATCTTTTACCTTTTCAAACGGCATAGTCTCAGCCTTTTTGCTGCTTTCTTTGTAGATTACATGATATCCGAATTGTGTCTTTACCGGAGTTTTGCTCATCTCGCCATCTTTTAGCGCAAACGCCGCTTTTTCAAACTCCGGCACCA
>NZ_CALHHT010000250.1 GCF_938031315.1 uncultured Campylobacter sp. | reverse complement strand
GCAGTTTAGCCGCGAATACGCAAGGATGTTTGGCGTACCGCCTAAAATCCATAGCGAAATTCTACGCTCCGGCGTAGCATGAGTTTAAATTTAGATCAAATTTAACGGCACAAAGGGCAGGGTAAAATTTCTACTGTCTAGCTTATAAATTTGCGCTAAAGTCTGCTTAAATTTAGCCGAAAACCCTTTTTAGATGCGCTTCGTAATCCCTCGTAAAACGCTCTACGTCCGGGTTTTTAATGACGTCGTTGCACATAAAAGTAGGCAGCCTTTTCGTGCCTAAAAACTCATTTGCCTTATGAAAATGCAAATAAACGCCGTCCACGCCCACGCCCTCGAAAAAATCCCCGGGCTTGTCAAACGCCTGAAGCGGCGCATTCCACGTGACGCTTAGCATGTGCGATTTGCCCTTTATTAGCCCGCCGGTGCCGTAGCCGTCGTTTGGACTCGCGCTGTGCCGCCCGTCGTTTGCCACTATCTTGCCGATACCGCTCATAAACACCTCGTCGATATATTTTTTAACGAGCCAAGGCTCGCCCATCCACCACGCGGGCATCTGCCAGATCACGGCGTCCATCCATAGAAATTTCTCCACCTCGCCCTCTAAGTCGTAGCCCTCATGTATCGTAGTTTCGCGCGTTTCGTGTCCTAGCGACCCTAGCGTCTTTTTCGCTAGCTCGTGCAAGGTTTTGTTTAGCTTGCCGCCTTTGCCGTTAAACGGAGCTCCGCCGTTGATAAGTAGTATTTTCATTTTGATCCTTTGATTAAATTTATTCGTTAGCGGCTTACCACACCTAAATTTAAATTCTGCCTTGCGCCTTATATGCGAACGCAAGCGTAAATTTTACTTTCGCGCCGCAGTTTAGCGCCCTAAAATTTCAAATTTATCGCCGTGCACCGCAATCGCCTCGGCGTTATTTATCGGCGCCAAATTTAGCTTGCCGCCGTAAATTTTTAAAATTTCAGCCGCGCTTTGTACGAAAGGCTCCTCGCCGTAGTGCGGCACCGGGTAAAATTTCACCAGATCAAGCCCTGTTTGCGCCGCCGCCCCGTAGTCGCCCGCATCGTCCATCACACTCGCGTACTCCACGCTGGGAGCTGCGATCATAGCGCCCGCCGACTCGCCCACATACACGAGCTCGCCGCTTCGGACGCGATCTGCGATGAGGCCAGTAAGACCTTTCTTTTTAAGCTCGCGCAAAAGATAAAAGGTGTTGCCGCCGCTTACGTAAAGCACCCGCGCCGCGCCGATCTTTGCCTTCGCTTCGGACGCGCTCGCTTTTGAAACGTCTAAAATTTGAACTGTAAAACCCATTTTGACAAACGCCTCTTTCGCCTCGTCCACGTAGTCTCGGTACTCCTCGACGTTTGCCGCAGTCGGGATAAAAAGCACCTCTTTAGCGCGGATATTTTGCCTCGCATAGTCCTCAAAAAGCGTCGCCGCGCCCGCAAAATAGGAGCATAAAAACATCTCTATCATTGTTTTTCCTTTCATTAAATTTGCGCTGATTTAAAGCGCTCGTAAAGCTTGGCCGCAATGACTGCGAGCAAACGTATTTCAATTAAATTCTACCACGCCCACAAAGCAAGCGCAAGAAAAAAAATGGCGTGAGCGGAATTCTATCGATAAAAGGGCAAAATTTACCGCCGCAGCGGTTTACAAACTATGCAAAAACCGAATGGCAGCGTAAACCGCTCCACAATCACCAACTGCCTGGCGGTTTCAAACTTCACTAAAACGACGCGAACCGATCAAATCGAGCTGGCTAGAGGAGTCGATCAGAGCGAACGATCAAAACGATCAAATTAAGCCGATCGACCGAACTGATCAAGGCAAGTCAGCCAAGGCAAAACGGCTAGTGCTTTTTATCTTTAAAAAATCTAACGATCTTAGCCTGCAGCTTGAACCACTCGCTAAGCTCCATTATAGGATGCCCTGCGTAGTTTTTGCCGCCCGCTAAATCCTTGCTTATGCCGCCGCGCGCCGCCCTCGCTCGGGGTCGACCCGGCAGCC
>NZ_CALHHT010000249.1 GCF_938031315.1 uncultured Campylobacter sp. | reverse complement strand
GGATTTTAGCGCCTTTTTGAATTGTCGCGTAGCTTTTGATTTCGCATTTTAAGCTCCCGCGCCGCCCTATCGTTTTGCTCTTTTATGCTCTGCATCGGATCTTTTTCAGAGGAAAAATTTTGCGAGCCGCGATTTTGCTCGCCGTGCGAGCCGCCGCGCTCTAAATTATCTTGCAAAATTTTGCCGTCGCTTTCGATCTTGCGGCGGTTTTGCAAAACCTCGCTACGATGCTCCTCAAAGTCGCTTCCTTCAAAAGTGCAGTCGTATTCCGCCGCAAACGTCGCGCCGCAAAATAGCAGAAATATCAAAATTTCTTTCATTTGCGTCTAAATTTACCCGCCATAGCTCGATAGATCGCCGCTTCGTTTTGCAGCGTCAAATATTTTTGATTTAGCTCGCTGATCTTTGCATCCACGGCGTCAGTGCGCGCTTCGAGCATATCTTTTAGCTCGCTTGAGCCCGCTTCGTATTTAGCGGCGTAAAGATCGGCGATACGCGCCTTCTCGTCGTATGCGGCGCTTAAATTTTTAAGACTAGCCAAATTGATCTGATAAATTCTATATAAATTTAACACTTCGTTTGTGGCGTTAGATAGCGTCTGCTCATAGTTTACTACATTTTTGTGAAAAGCGATCTCCGAAATTTTAAGGCGGTTTTCAACCCTCGCATAATCCAAAAACGGCAGGCTGATGCTAACATTGCCGCTTAAGAAATTTAGCTTAAAGCTATCGTTAGCGCTTACGCCCTGACCGTTAGTAAGCCCTGCACCCAAATTTACGCTAGGGAAAAAATTTAGCTTAGCGGTTTCTTGATCGTAAAAACTAGAATTCAGCCTAGAGATCGCGGCTCTAATATCGGGGCGATTTGCAAGCGCGGTGTAAGGAACGTTTAGATCGACGCCTTGAAACTTTATGGAATTTATCGAGTTTGTGTTGTCATCAAACTGCAGGCTGGATGAGATGAGGTTTCTCATATATTTGTGATTATCCTCGATATTTTTTTGGATGCTTAAGACCTTGTTTTCAAGCCCGAGGATGGAATTTTGAATCTGCCTATAATCAAGCTGCTCGGACTTGCCGTAGTCGTATTTGGCCTTGATTATTTTTTCGATCTCGCGGTAATCGCTTAAATTTTGTTTAGTCCATTTCAGAG
>NZ_CALHHT010000248.1 GCF_938031315.1 uncultured Campylobacter sp. | reverse complement strand
GGATGAGTAAAATTTTAAATTTATACGCTAGCGGCGCTGCGGACGAGAGTAAATTTGAGCGGTCTGCCCGTCCGAGCGGTTTGGCTGTCCGCACTTGGACAAATTTAAGGCGCTAGTGGAATTTAAAGGTTGCGAAATTTCAAATACTCGCGGAATTTCAGATCTCCGTGGAATTTTAAAACGCCTCGGAATTTTAAATATCGTGAAATTTAAATGCCTCGGAATTTCAAACGCTCGTAAAATTTCACGCCCTTGTGCGCGAGTATTCGCAGAGCGCCGAAACTGCGGGTAAATTTTAAAAAATTCGCAAAGCAAGATTTAAAATTTCGGCGCTGATACATAGCGCTCACGCGAATTGCGCTTAGCGGTTATCGGTTGCCGCCAAATGATTGGGCTTTGCCGCCTAGCGGTCAAATTTTGCCGACTAGCGAGGCTAAATTTATTCGGTTCGCATGAAATTCAAGAAGCGCGAGCCGTTTGAGCAGCGTAAAATTTAACCCGCCTGCATGAAATTTTAAGGAGCGCACGATGGCAAACGCCGTAAATTCCGCACAGTACCAAGCGCACATCAAGCAGGCGGAAGCTCTTTTTAAGAGGAAAAATTTTACTCAGCGCCAAACGATAAATTTAGGTGGCGGATATGAGATCGTAAAGGACGCATATAGGCTCGGCGCGACAAATTTTGGTGGCGGCGAATACACGCTGTTTGGCGCGCCGCAGATAATAAGCTGGCGCTGTATAGACGATCGGGCGGAATTTTTTAGCCTGATCCGCCACGCAGACGGCAAATTTTACCTCGTTTTTCGCCGGGATCTATACGGCTACAGCGTGCTTGATCTAGCCTCAGCGCAGATCATGCGCTTCGTGCCGGACGCCTGGTTAGACGGCAAGGAGAGCTTCATTTGGGACGGCGTGCACTATCTGCGGGATTGGGACGCGCTGGCCGTGGACGGCTGCTACTGGGCGGCTCCAAACGGCGTGCATTTGGTGAGCTTTGCCGAGCCGATGAGTGAAGAGCAGAGATATGTAGACGTTTTAGACTGCATGCAGGGCGGTTACGACATCTACGAGCAGGCTGATTTTGCGGGCTTTGAGGGTAATGAACTGAGCTTGAAATGCTTTCGCGCGGACACCTTGCGATATGAAAATATAAAAATTTCGCACGAGCGTTACTGCGAATGGATGCGCGAAGCGAAACGGCTATAAGCTTTAAATTTACTAAATTTCGCACTTAAATTTAAACGCTTGCAAGCGGCGAAATTTAATGACGAGCCGCAAAAAGCGGAATTTAGCGATGAGTTGGGGCTAAAATAAGGAATAGGGATGTTTTTTGAATACATTTTAATCGGCGCCTGCGTGGGCTTTATCAGCGGATTTTTCGGCATCGGCGGCGGCACGGTCGTGGTGCCCGTGATGATGCTCTTCGGCTACGATGTCAAGTACGCCATCGGCATCAGCATCATGCAGATGATCTTCAGCTCGATTTTCGGCTCGTTCGTAAATTTTAAAAGCAAAATGCTCGACGTCGCGCCCGCGCTGGTGCTGGGGTTCGGGG
Source organism: uncultured Campylobacter sp. (assembly GCF_938031315.1). Taxonomy (GTDB): domain Bacteria; phylum Campylobacterota; class Campylobacteria; order Campylobacterales; family Campylobacteraceae; genus Campylobacter_B. Next base: position 640 of record NZ_CALHHT010000248.1, on the reverse strand, counting down.
GCTTTTGCGGCGCGCTTAGCAGCGGCTTTATCGTAAGCTATTTTTCGTCAAAATTTCTTCTGGGCACGCTCATTTTGGTGCAGATCATAAATTTAATCAAACTCTTCAAAACCCCGACCGAGCCCACCGGCGAGGCTAACGAATCAAAAATTTTGCTCTTTATCGTGGGGCTGTTCGTCGGCGCCGTGGCGATCAGCGTGGGTATCGGCGGCGCGGTATTCGTGATGCCTATTTTGATCAGTTTTTTAAACTACGACATCAAAAAGGCCGTCAGCACGGGGCTATTTTTCGTGATATTTTCCTCAAGTGCGGGCTTTCTGAGCCTTTCCGCGCACGGGCTCGTGTACTACGAAATCGGCGCGTTGCTAGGCATCGGCTCGCTAGCGGGCGTTTACGCGGGCGTAAAAACCTCGCACAAGATCGGCAAAAAAGCTCAAAAGCGCTGGATGATCGCACTTATCGTCACGATACTTTGTATAACGGTTAGGAAATTTTTGGCTTTGAGCTAGGCGTCCTTGCCGAATCGAAGCTAAAATCGGATCTAAATTTAGTCGCGGCGCCTTGCCGCTAAATTTAACTCAAATTTAAAGGATGGACGATGAACGAAGCTCAAATTTCGCTAGCGTACAAAATTTCAGGC
>NZ_CALHHT010000247.1 GCF_938031315.1 uncultured Campylobacter sp. | reverse complement strand
CGCTAAATTTTAAAATTTCGCCGTAAAGCAGGGCGCTTTTAAATTTAGCAGCCGCGCCGCTTTAAATTTTTAAAATTTACCCTTTCGTTGCCATGGGCTCTGTCTTTTACAACTCGTCTTGCGCGTAGAGCCGAACTGCTTGCCGAATTCGACGATAAAATTCCGCGCGCATCTAACCGCGTGCTAAATTTATAACCACAAAATTTTATCGTAAAATTTTAACGCTTCAGTTGCGGCGCCTTAAATTTAAACGGCAAGATCGCGCGGACCGACTTGCGATTTCAGTTTCGCCGCACGGGTGCCTATTAAATTTAGAGCCGCGTGCGGCTAAATTTTATCGCTCCGCTCGCCGGGCGCAAGCCCGCTTACTGTATCAGCTTGTATCCTACGCCGCGGATGGCGTGGATGTAGCTAGGCGCCTTGGACGTTTCGCCAAGCTTTAGGCGGATGCGACCGATGATGACGTCGATGCTTTTGCTCGAGGATTCCTCGCTTATGGAGCTGCAGTTGTAGATGAGCTCCTCGCGGGTGATCGCGCCGCCTTCCTTTTTGATGAGATACGAAAGCACGTCGTATTCGGCGATGGTGAGCGACAGGGGCTGTCCTTTGAAGCTGATGACGTGGCGGAAATCGTCCACTTCGAGGTCTTTTTTGGGCTTTGCGGCGCGCTGGAGCGAGTTTATGTCGTAGCGCTCGATGTGGCGTTTGATGCGCGCTAAAAGCTCTTGCGGATTATAAGGCTTTGGCAGATAATCGTCCGCGCCGAAGTCAAAAGCGTTGATCTTATCGGTCAGATCGTGGCGGGCGCTTGATATTATGATCGGTATATCGGTGTTTTTGCGGATCTCTTTGCAGACCTCAAGCCCGTCCATCCCAGGAAGCGTGAGATCTAAAATCACGAGGTTGAAATTTTCTAAATTTAACTTAGAAAGCCCCAAAAACGGATCGTCCGCGACGGTGACGTCGATGCCGAATTGTTGCAGATATTCGCTTAAAATTTCGGCGAGTTCTAAATCGTCCTCTATCATTAAAATTTTAGTCATAAAAAACCTTTGAAATTTTGCGCGGATTATAACAAAATATAGTTTATATATTTTAAAGCGGCAGGCTGGGGCGAAATTTTATAAAAATGAGGTGCGGAGGGGTAAAATTTTGAAATTTTTCAAAACCGGGCGAAATTTCAAAAATCAACCCCAAAAATATGGCGGAATTTTGAAATTTAAAGAAGCAAAATCTGAAAAATTGACGAATTTGGGCTAAATTCGGCTAAATTTTGCCGATTTTTGCGTTTTTTTCTTAAAAAACTATTGTATTTTTTGCGAAACTATTGTAGAATACCGCCGAAACCACTTTATTTTAAAGGATTAGCATGAAAAAAGCTGATTTTATCCAAGTAGTTGCCGAGAAGGCAGGTCTTTCTAAAAAAGATACCGTTAAGGTAGTAGATTCTGCACTTGAGGCTATCAAAGAGCTTTTGGTAAAAGGTGATGACATAAGCTTCATCGGCTTCGGATCTTTCGGCATCGCAGAGCGTGCGGCTCGCGAGGGTAAAGTTCCTGGCACAAACAGAACTTACAAATCTCCTGCTACTAAAGTAGTAAAATTTAAGGTTGGCAAACAGCTAAAAGAGGCTGTTGCAGCTGCAAAAGGCAAGAAGAAAAAATAATTTTCTTGCTCCAAGCCCCGTCTTCGGGGCTTATCTTTTTTAAATTTATACAATCATAACTTTTTAAAATGCCCGAGTGGTGAAATTGGTAGACGCACCAGACTCAAAATCTGGCGAGGGCGACCTCGTGTCGGTTCGATTCCGACCTCGGGCACCATAAATCTTCTTTAAATTTTATCTGTAATTTCAACCGCCTTTTGCAAATTTCAACTTGCTATAAAATTTTTTATACTATTATTACCGCGGTATTTCTTTAAAAGAGGCAATTATTTATGATACGTAAAATTCTTATCGCCAATCGCGGCGAGATCGCGGTTAGGATCATTAGAGCCTGCAGAGATCTGCATATCGGAAGCGTCGCGATCTACACCAAACCCGACGTCGATTGCTTGCACGTAAAAATCGCCGATGAGGCCTACGAGGTCAGTACCGATGCGCTAAAAGGCTATCTGGACGCCAAAAAGATCGTCGAAGTCGCCAAGGAGTGCGGTGCTGATGCGATACATCCTGGATACGGCTTTTTGAGCGAGAATTTTGACTTTGCAAGAGAAGTTGAGGACGCGGGCATTATTTTCATCGGTCCGAAACCCGACGTTATTCGCAAAATGGGCAACAAAAATATCGCTCGCTATTTGATGCGCAAAAACGGCATTCCGATCGTACCAGGCACTGAAAAGCTCAATCACGAGAGCATGGATACGATCAAAAAATATGCGCGCGAGATCGGCTATCCCGTGATTTTAAAAGCTAGCGGCGGCGGCGGCGGACGTGGTATCCGTGAGGTGTGGGACGAGAAGGATATGCAGAGCGCCTACGACTCGTGCACGAGGGAGGCGAAGACCTTTTTTAACAACGATGAAATTTTTATGGAAAAACTCGTCGTCAAGCCGCGCCATATCGAGTTTCAGATCATCGGTGATAATTACGGCAATATCATTCACCTTTGCGAACGCGATTGTTCTATCCAGCGCCGCCACCAAAAGATTATCGAGATCGCGCCGTGCCCCTCGATAAGCGAGCATCTACGTAAAACGATGGGTACGACCGCAGTAGCTGCGGCAAAAGCGGTGAATTACACCAACGTCGGCACGGTGGAATTTTTACTCGACGATTACAACAACTTTTATTTTATGGAGATGAATACCCGTATCCAGGTCGAGCACGGCATCACCGAAGAGGTCACGGGCGTCGATCTCGTCGTGCGCCAGATCCGCATCGCAAACGGCGAAATTTTAGAGCTTGAGCAAAGCGACATTAAGCCGCACGGCTACGCGATCGAGGCGCGTATCACCTCCGAAAACGTCTGGAAAAATTTCACCCCCGTTCCCGGCACCGTCAGCGACTATTATCCAGCGCTAGGTCCTTCCGTGCGCGTCGATAGCCACATCTACAAAGGTTATAAAATTCCGCCGTTTTACGACTCGCTTCTAGCCAAGCTCATCATTAAAACCACCGACTACGACCTGGCCGTCAATAAGCTAGAGCGCGCGCTGAAGGAGTTTCGCATCGAGGGAGTGCGTACGATCATTCCGTTTTTGCTTAGCATCAGCAAATCGCGCGAATTTCGACTCGGCTTTTTCGACACGAGCTATGTAGAGAAAAATTTAGACAAAATTTTAGAAAACACCATCGACGATATGCAGCCGAATAAAAACGAAGCGGTCGCCGCCATCATCGCTGCGATGCGTAAATCGGCACGGATTTAGGAAAGAGCATGGATTTTTTAGATAGCCTAAAAGATATAAAAAAGGATATGCTTAAGGACAAGGCGGCAAGCTCCGCGCCCAAAAAGCCCAAAAAACCTAATCCAAATCGCGACGAGTTTAAAGATATTTTTAAAGATGACGATTTGAGCTTGCAAAGCGGGGGCGTCCTAGACGGTGCCGCGGAGGAATTTGACATAGCCAAAGAGAGCATCGCCGCACGCGAAAAGCGCCTCAAAGACGAGTTTTTAAAATACGTGGACGCGGCGAATATCAAAAAGCTGAATGACTGAAATTCCATTTTGTACGCTGGATTTTGCCTGCCCCTATCTAGGCGGCAGAGCCGCACGCAGCGAGTATCTCTACATAAAAGACTGCGACTTCGAGTATAATTCAAATTTAGTGCAGCATGGCTACCGCCGCTTCGGCAGGTATTTTCAAAAGCCCATTTGCGCAGCCTGCGCGGAGTGTAAAAGCTTGCGCGTTGATGCTTCAAATTTTAAATTTAGCAGATCGCATCGCCGCGTCTATAAAAATAATCGCACGACCGCCTATGTATGGCAATCTCGCCCGCTTTTAAACGATGCGCGTTTGGAGCTTTTCGCGCTCTATCACGACTACATGCATCTAAAAAAGGGCTGGCCTGTGCAAGAGATCGATTTTGAGCGATATGATGAAATTTACGTCCAAGGCCACGGCGACTTCGGCAAAGAAATTTCTTACTACGGCGAGGACGGGCGGCTTATCTGCGTCGATCTCATCGATATCGTGGATGACGGCATCAGCTCGGTGTATTGCTACTACGATCCGTATCTGCCGCATCTAAGTCTGGGTAAATTTTCGCTTTTAAAACAGATCGAGTTCGCCCAAGATCTGGGGCTACGATGGATCTATCTGGGCTACGCGGTGAAGCAGTGTCCGAGCCTAGCGTATAAATTTAGCTACGAGCCGTATGAAATTTTAAACTCATACGTAGAGCTTGACGTCCCCGCCGTGTGGGAGGGGCGCGTAGAGAGGTAGGTTCCACGCGCGGGCGCTCCGAAACAGCCTAGACATAGGCGCTGCGTAGAATGGTAAGTTTTACGCATCCGTACAGCGACAGCGCGCAAGAGCCAAGATCGTGCTGCCGCGCAAAATTCGGTCGCGCAGATACGACGCGGTATGTAAAAACGCGCCTCGGCGTCAAATCTCGCGCTGAAATTTATCGCCGCTCGGCCTGCAAAAATATCCGCGGTGATGAAATTTAAGGCGAGGAAATTTAAAAGTAGAGCAGATGGATTTGCAAATTTTGCGGTAGGCTCGGCATTTGCGTGTCGCGAGACGCCACATGCGGCTTTTGGACGTACGTGGCTCTTGAGTGCGCGCGAAAAAGGGCGATTGGTTTCGGCACCGCAGCGACTAGTTTCGGTTCCCTAGCGGATACCGCCGCTTAAGCGGCGGAGCGAAAAAGAGGGTGGCTGATTCAAGGCAAATTTATCAGCTCGACTTTGTTTTCCAACGTTTTTGGGATCAATAAAACCTTGCCGTCGCTTGAGATGTCCGCAGGCCTTTGCATCGCGCCGAGGTTTATT
>NZ_CALHHT010000246.1 GCF_938031315.1 uncultured Campylobacter sp. | reverse complement strand
CGCCTGCTGCGATATTTTTGGCGATCAATGCCGATTTTATGCTAGGTGCGGATTTTTTAGCGGGTACGTTTTTTATCGCTACGTTTTTTTTATCGGAGGCACTTTTGGAAAGCGAGGCGTCTTTTTTAATGCTCGCGCTAGAAACGCTCGCCGTGCGCTTTCTGTGCGGCGTGATGCCTGCATTAAAATTTTCGTTATCCGCGCTTGTATGTTTTTTCGAGCGCTCATCCGTAAATTTATCTATGCGTGAAAACGAGCGCACAACCGCGCGCGCGCCGAGTTTTGCACATTTTAAAGCGGCGGACTTCGACAGCTCGCAAATGCCGAATGTTAAAATTTTACGCGCCGCAAATTTCAAAACTACGGGCGCGCCGAGCTTCAGCGCCAAAGGCGTGGCGCATACAAGCCCGCCTGCACCGATCTTTGCGGCAAGGCCGCAATGGCGGCAAAGGTTTAAAATTTTATCCGAAGCGGCGCTTTTTTGCGCGCAGAGCCCAGCCGCACCGCAGATAGCGAGCTTCGAAGCCTTGCGCGCTAAAGCCTTCATCGCTAACCTACGATCGCGCCGTTTTTTACGGGCGCGAGTGTGCTAAGCAGCGTAAGGCTGCCGTCCTCGGCGCTTAAAATCATACCCTCGCTGCTATGTTTAAAAATTTTAGCGGGTTTTAAATTTGCCAGCACGCAGATCTGCTTGCCGACAAGCGCGGCGGGATCGTAAAATTTCGCGATACCGCTGATGATTTGACGCGGCCTCCCCTCGCCCAAATCAATCATAAATCGCAACAACTTCTCGCTGCCCTCTATGTTTTCGCACTCCAAAACCGTGCCGACTTTGATAACGCATTTTTTAAAATCATCGATTTTGATTTGAGCTTCGGATGTCGCGACTTGAACTCCCTGCGCCGTAGCGCCCGAGCCGGAAGCGTTTGCGTTTAAATTTAATGCGCCTTTTGCCGCGGCGTCTGTACCCGAACCGCTTGCAGAATTTGCAGCGCCATCCAGCCTATCGTAGTCCGCTTTCGGCATCAGCTCGTGATCAATCTTGGTAAAAAGCGGCTCGCACGGCTTAGCCTTAAAATCTAAAATTTCGCCGCGAATCACTAGCTTTTCATAAAGCGACGTGGATATTTCAAAGCCTAGCGTGTCTGCGATACGTGCTGCCGTCTTCGGCATCGCGGGACTTAGCAGTACGGCGACTTTAGCCAAAATGTTTGCAACCAATGCGACGAGAGCCAGCGCCCTATCTTGCTCGCCGTTTTTCATCAAATTCCACGGCTCGTATTTTGCGATCGAAGCGTTCGCAAGAGCAAGTGCCCTCCAAAGTTCCTCTAAGTATCTATTGGTAGCGACCTCCTCAAGCGCGCTAAGTGCGGCGCTCAGATAGGAGTTTGCTTCCTCGATCTCGGCGGTGAAAAATTTCATCACGTCTTTAGAATTTATGACGTAATCCGAGTATTTTGCGCTCATGCCGACGATGCGGCTGAGTAGATTTCCAAGCTCGTTGGCAAGCTCGGAATTTACGCGGTTTATAATCGCTTTTTGCGAAAAATCGCCGTCTTGACCGAACGGTACCTCGCGCAGCAAGAAATACCTAAACTGCTCTAGCCCGTAGGCGTTTACGACCTCGCGCGGATCCACGACGTTGCCCAGGCTCTTGCTCATCTTTTTGCCGTCGCGCGTCCACCAGCCGTGAGCTGCGATGCTGCGTGGCATATTTAGTCCCAGGCTCATCAAAAACGCAGGCCAATAAACGGCGTGAAAGCGCAAAATGTCCTTGCCCACGATATGCAGCGCGTCGCTCCAATACTCCATCCGCTCGCCGCCCGCGCAAAATCCAAGCGAGCTGAGATAATCCATCAGCGCGTCCAGCCAAACGTAAATCACGTGTTTCGGATCGTTTAGCTCAGGCGGAATTTTAACACCCCAATCAAAGCCCGTTCGCGTGATCGAAAGATCCTTCAGACCGCCTTTTACGAAGCTTACGACCTCGTTTTTTTTGCCTAGGGGCAGGATGCACTTTTCATCCTCGTACCATTTTAAAAGCCGCTCTGCGTAGACGCTAAGCCTGAAAAAATAGCTCTCCTCTTTTAAAATTTTAGTCTTTTTGCCGCAGTCGGGGCAATACTCGCCGTCGATGAGCTGATTGGAAGGGAAAAAACTCTCGCAGCTTACGCAGTAGTTGCCCTCGTATTCGCCCTTATAAATGTCGCCCTTTTCATACATCTTGCGAAATACGTTTTGCACCGCCGCCTCGTGCGCGGCATCGGTAGTGCGCGAAAACATATCGTAGCTGATGTCAAACTCGTCCCACAGGTCTTTAAATTTAGCGCTCACGCCGTCTGCGTACTGCTTCGGGCTTTTGCCGTGCTTGGCCGCGGCTTCTTCAATCTTTTGTCCGTGCTCGTCGGTGCCCGTTTTAAAAAAGACCTCATGCCCTTGCAGGCGGTAAAATCTAGCCATCGTATCGGCGATGATCGTCGTGTATGCATGACCGATGTGCGGGACATCGTTTACGTAATAAATCGGCGTCATTATGTATTTTTTCATTATTCTCCTTGCGCTTACTTAAATTTGACTAAAATTTTATTAGTCCTATTGCGCGGCTGTGCCGGTATTAGAATTTAGCGTGTATCTTACGTATCCGGTCTCCGGCTCGATAGTAATACTAGCGGTCTCTCTTGCATCATTAGTAAGTGTAATAACGCACTGGCCCACAAAAAGCCTATCATATGGCACATTAGAGTTCGCTAACTGCCCCATTGGGCGACCGTAAGAATCAAAGGAGATGGTGTGATTGTTTCCATTACCGCAATTAGTAAATTCTATATTGCTTATATTATATGTTGCTCCTAAATTTAGCTTTTGATTCATCCTTGCACCATCAGTATTGGCAGGTTGCCTAGCAAAGCCCGAAGTAAGCAGTTTGTTAGGATTTTGCGGATCAGCTGCCATAGAATTTAGGCTATTTGGTTGTCCGTTTGAACCAGGGAAGTCTCCGTTATCCCAATATATATTATATCGCCATCCTGTCGCAGAGCCCGGTGCTCCTTGATCAGTAAATTGAATCCTCCAAAATCTCTTAAACCAATTAGGATCGTCAGGATCGAATTTGTTATCATTCATAGCCAGCTGCTGCGTGTAACGAATATGAGCAGCGACTTGATCCGCCGCCTCCACTAAACTGTTTCGATTGATTTGAGGCACTGCCACCGCCGCTAAAATTCCAACCACCACGATGATGAAAATCAGCTCTATCATAGTAAATGCTTTTTTCATAATTTTTACCTTTCATAAAAATTTTGTTTATATTTTAACATAAAATTTCGCAATTAGCACGCCTTGCTTGTAAATATCTATATTTTGTATCGAATTTTTATGATCCGAGACATATTCCGGCTCATCCGCATAGATAAAAGCGCTATCCCCGCTAGGCAGTCCGTAAAATTTCAGGCGCAGGCAGAGCCTCTCGTCTTCGCAGCTTACGTTTTTTACTCCGCGATTTTTTAACTCACTTGCCAGCTGCCTAGCTACGTCAAATTTATAGATAAAATGCCGCTGCGGCTTGTTTGCGAACATCGCCTCATACATCACATCGCTAAAAATCACTGCAAAATAACTCACCGCTAAGCTTACCAGCGTTACACCCACGGCGATCTTGTGAAAGGTGCGAAATTTAGGCAATCTAACGCGGTATGAATTAAAAAGCACGCGGATAATCAAAGGCGTAGCGATGGCACAATACGGCAACGTCATCTCAAGCGCGACGCGCTGCCTTAACGAAAAAAGCATCGTCAGACAAAGAGCGCTTGTAGCGATGAACCACAGCAGGCTCTTTTCCTCTTTGATCCAAATTCTATAGATCGTGTAGATGAAAAATAAAAACACTAAAGGCGAAAACGCGCCCGCAAAAACGCCCACGGTATCTAAAAAATATCCCTTCGGCTTGCCTTCCGAGCTTACGTCGTAAAAGATCACGCTGAAGCTAAATAGCGCTATGCAAAGTAGCAAAAGCTCCTTTTTGCGCGTATAAAGCGCCCAAATTCCAAAGCCCACGTAGAGCATAAAAAACGCGCGGTCGATCAGGGCGCAAACGGACAGAAGCACGAAAAGCGCGATATTGTATTCGCTCTTTGCAAAATAGATCGCCAGCAGCGTGAAAAAAACGATGATGCCCGCAGGATTTAGCAAGATCGCGCTACTCATCGACGCAGGAAGCGCCATAAATAGCGCTGTAGCGACCACTCTATCGAAGCGACGCTTTAGAATAAATTTTGAAATTTTATAGATCATCGCGGCGTTTGCGAAGTGGATCAAAATAAACGGCGCGCGCAAGGCGTAGTCGTTGCGCCCGAAAATTTCGCAGCTTAAATTTGCGATTAGCGAAACGAGGGATTTTTTCTCATAAAAAATTTCGGCTTCGTAGTAGCTGATGCTTAAATTTGAGATCGCATAAAGCAAAAATATGCCCTGAAACAGGCACATTATGGAGATTACGAAAATTTCGTTTTGATAAAGCTTCTTCACTCTCATCCTTGCTACAGGCGCTTTAGATTTACGGCTAAATTCTACGGCCGAAATTTATAAAATTTAAGCCGCCGAATCATTTAAAATTTAGCCACTGAATTTAACCGCGCGCCGCTTCATTCCTCTATCGTATAATTTTCCCAAAAGAAATTTATCCACTCATCCGTCTTTGAAATTTTAAAATCGGGTTGGATGAGCGCCTTGGGTTTATAAAAAATCACCGCGGTTTTAAGCTCTATTTGCGGGAATTTCTCCAGCAGCACGCGCTTGATCTCTACCATGCTGTCGCCGCTGTCGATGATATCGTCCACCAGCAGCACGCGCTTGTAAAGCTCCAGATCGGGCACGTTGAAAACGTCGATGGTGTCGAGCTTTTTGGTGTCAGCGTAGTGGATGGAATTTATCGAAAATATC
>NZ_CALHHT010000245.1 GCF_938031315.1 uncultured Campylobacter sp. | reverse complement strand
TGAGCGATTTTATCAAAAGTAGATTTAATTTTTACTAAAATTTTGATGATCGATACTCAAATTGGATTTTATCATTTCTCGCTATATAATGATAATAGCGCGCCTCTTAACAGCATTTTGAAATTTCTTAAACGCCTTGATAATTAATATAAAATAGAAGTATCGGTTTTATGTCGCGGCGCGTTTTTTATATCGTTATCATTTAAGCTAAATTACGCAAAATTCCAAATCCCGTAAATTTAAAAATCTATGAAATTTAAGAGCGGGCGATTCCGCAAATTTCGCAAGCGGCATAAATTTTAAAGCGTTTAAATTTAAGCTCATGAAGCAAGATAAAATTTAATCGGAATCGCCGTCTCGTTCGTTTACCGTTCGTTGTTAAAATACCACAATTTTATTTCAAAGGATTTAAGATGCTAAATTACGCCAAGGGCTCCATTCGAGGGGCGTTTTGGACGAAGCCGTTCATCGTTTTAGTGCTGCTTTTATTGCTGCTGATCCCACTTACCTTCATCGATAATATCACCTATTCGCGCTCGGACACCAAAATGCGCGCCGAAGAATCGATACTTAACCCCGTCGGCGGCGAGTTGCAAATCCAAGGACTTGCGATCGTGGTGCCGTATAAAGAGATAATCGGAGCGGTGGACGATAGCAGCGGAAATATCGTAAAAAGGCAGATAAACAAAAATTTTATCATCGTACCTAAAAACTACTCCCTCGTGGCGGAGATCGATCCGATCTATCTAAAGCGCGGAATTTTTCGCGTCCCGATCTATAACGGCGACTTCGCGCTTAAGGCGGACTTTGAGGCGATAAACTACGCGGAGCTCGACGTCGATCCCTCAAAACTAAATTTTGACGAAACCGTGCTGGTGCTTGGAGTCGGCGATCAAAAATCCTTCACGGCCTTCCCTAGCCTAAATTTAAACGGCACGGAGCTCAAGCAGTATCACGGCAACGTCGAAGCGAAAATCTTTGAGCGAAATTTAATCTACAAACTCCCGTCTTCGGTGCTCTCATCGGATTTCAATATCTCCGGCACGCTTAAAATTCAAGGCGGCAAGGCTTTACATCTTGCTCCGATCGCGCAAAATAGCCGCTTCGACGTTAGCTCAACCTGGGCATCGCCTAGCTTCGGCGGCGGTTTCATCGCCAAATCGCGCGAGGTAAGCGCGCAGGGCTTTAAGGCCTCTTGGGAAGTAACTGGGCCTGCTGCGGGCATATCGCCTGCGTGGCTGGCCGATCAAAACGACCGCGTCGCTATGACGAACTGGCGCAGGGACGACGATAGAAAC
>NZ_CALHHT010000244.1 GCF_938031315.1 uncultured Campylobacter sp. | reverse complement strand
CAATGCTAAAAATGTATAAAAGCCACTGGAGCCTCAAAGGGCGCCTATTTAGCCTGATTCCTGCCTTTTGTAACGCATGCAAGATGTTCGTTTTCAAAATCGGCAAGGATTAAATTTAAGCGAATTTCAAAATTTTAAAGCAGCGCGACGCAGGGAGCGTAAGCCGACTTTTTAAACAGATGGAATAAAATTTTAAAATTTTCGCCGGCATTAGCGGCTTGCGCCAGCCGATAATTGATGAACCAAGACGGACAGCAAACAAACCAAACCAATGCAGACAGCAGTCAAGCCGACTTAGACTCCAACCAAGCCGAGCCAGGCAATAATCAAGCAAAGCGACTAGCGTCAGTGCGCCTATACGCGAAGTAAAATTCCTCGATTTCAAGCCGAGATTGTAAATTTAAACACCCACTACGCCCTTGCCTGCCTAAGTTAAAAAACCGCCCTATTTACTCGCTACTGTAATTAAAAATTTTAAAGCCGAATTGGAGCCCATATACGTTAAATAAAAATTATTTTTTCATTGACTTAAATTTACGTTTTTGCTAGAATCTTGGCGCATTAATTTACAAAGGAGATCAAAAATGCGAAAATTTTTCCTGCCCCTTTTCTATGCCTTCATGCTGGTCGGATGCAACAAACACGGCCTTGGCCCCACAAACCTCTTTTTAGAAAATAAAGAGCTAACCCAACTCAAAGGTCGCCATATCCTAGATATGGAGAAATACACCGGCGGCTGGTCATACATCGATATAGGCATGTTTTCAAATAAATACTATCTACAATATGAACCGCGCGAAGTACTATCGGTAGAGAGATCGTGCAACTTCTGGGGCTGCAGCGTAGTAGGCGTTAATTATAGCACTTACGGCTACATCTATTTCACCACCGACAAAGACGGCTATATCACCGACTATACCGAGGACGGCGACGCGATAAGAAGCGTCAAGCATAAATTTAAAGACCTACTAGTATTGGAGAATTAAGATGAAAAAGACGATAATGGCATTATGCGCATTTGCGATCACTACGGCGTTGGTATATCGGATAGCGATTACAATAAATTTGACACACTGGATGAGAGCGGAAGATATAAAGAGGCTTTGGCATTTCTCAAGCCTTTAGCCGAGGCGGGCGACGGTAGGGCTACTACGCTCATAGGCTATCTTTATGAGGTTAGGTTTGATAGCTACGGCGAAGGGATAAAGTGGTATAAAAAGGGTATGGAGCTAAACGATAGCCTTGCTTATAAAAATATGGGTTGGATCTACTATCTAATGAGGGATTATAAACTAGCCGCTAAGGCATACGAAAAAGCAAGCGATTTAGGCAACGTACAGGCCGATGCGATGATGGGCAATATGTATCTAAACGGGATATATTATACAAGGGATTATAAAAAGGCTCTCGTATATATACAAAGAGCCGCCGAAAAAAATAATGCGCAGGCTCTAACCGATCTAGCCATATGCTACGAGAACAGCTACGGCGTCGCAAGAGATCTGAATAAAGCCAGAGAGCTCTACAGACGCGGAGCCGCCGGCGGCAACGAATACGCCCAAAAAGCGCTAGGTAGGCTATAGTAGCACGAAGACGACCGCGAAGCCGGCTAAATAGTTGCGGCTTTGCAGCAGGGTAAAATTTTGATCTCCGCGCCGTGGATGCGGCTAAATTTTAAGCCGTGCACGAATATAGGGTTAGCCCACTCGTGCGCACATCGC
>NZ_CALHHT010000243.1 GCF_938031315.1 uncultured Campylobacter sp. | reverse complement strand
ATTGCGAGTCGTTTTTTGCGGTATCGTCGTTTTTCGACGCATTTTTTTGGACCGTGGGCCTGATATTTTTTTTCGTGATTTTTCTCGGCTTTTCCTTTGGCAAAATTTTAGGTTTTTGCACCGCTTCGATCGGCGAGTCGATATTTTGTATCGGCGAAATTTCGGGCTCGTCCGTCTGTATGTGCGGCTCAGGCTCGGCGCTGTTTGCTTTGACGGAGTTTATTGCCGCTTCTTTGAAGTCGCCGATAGGCAGATCCGAAACTATCATAATAGATTCAAATTTATCGCCTTTTATCGGATAGTCGAATCCGCCGAAATTTTGCTCTAGGCTGATGATATTTCGATTTGCAAGTAAATAACCCAAGGCGAAAATATGACAAGCCAGAATCGTCAAAAAGGATATAAGCCAACATCGACGCGAGATTATTATCATTGTTCGACCTTGCTGCAAAGGGCTATTTTTGAGTAGCCTGCTTTTTTTATGCGCTCGATCGTCCCGATTAAAATTTCATAGGGTACGGATTTATCTACGTGAAGATATACGACGTTTTCGCGATCGCCGCCCGTTTTTTGATCGAGTACGGCCGCTAAATTTTCGCTACCTACAAGCTCGGTGCCGAAATATATTTCGTTGTGCTCGTTGATACTCAGGATGATCGGTTTATTTATGTCTTGCTTTTGATCGCTTACGGCTTTAGGGAGCTCCACTTTTACCGAACTGGTAACGATGGGCGTGACTACCATAAAGATGATTAAAAGCACGAGCATAACGTCTATAAACGGCGTCACGTTTATCTCGCTGAGCTCTTCGTTTTGATTACGCAGCATCGCATTGCCTATCAAATATCAAATAAATTCTTGAGCTCAATGCGTCGATTTTGACGTTAAAATTTAATCCCGCTCTTACAAAATAGTTATAAATTAATACCGCAGGAATCGCCGCGGATAAGCCGAGCGCGGTTGCGAATAGCGCTTCTGCGATGCCGGGAGCTACGACGCTGAGGCTGGCATTATTCGAGTTTGCGATATTTATGAAACTATTCATAATGCCCCAAACCGTGCCGAATAATCCGATAAACGGCGCGGACGAGCCGATGCTCGCCAGGATGCCCGTATAGCCTTTTGCGAGGTGGATCAAATTTACATTTTTCAGCTCCAGTCGCTCTTTTACGCGGTT
>NZ_CALHHT010000242.1 GCF_938031315.1 uncultured Campylobacter sp. | reverse complement strand
TAGCACGATTACAATTCTGAGCTAGCAAAATTCTAACCGCACGGCCGCACGGCGCGAAACTTGATCCGCAATCGCAGCGCCCGATACGTAAATTTTATAAAGCGCGGAATTTTAATCCGCAACGCACGCGGCTAAATTTCAGCTTGCGGCGCGAATATATCTTAGCGATTAAAATTCCGAGCTAGCAAAATTCTAGCCGCACCGCGCTAAGTCATAAATTTAGCTTAGCGGTGCGCCGCAAAATCAAACTCATCGGCGCAGACTACGCATTACCGCGAGCAGGAATTTTATTCGGCAAAGACCGCTTGCTGCGGCACTAAGCTCCAACTTGCGCGCTTTTTAAATCGTCAAATTTTAATCTCGCGGCGCGTCGCCGTCGCGCGGCAAAAAGCAAATCAAAACGCCGCTGCGCCGGATCCGTCGCGTTTAAATTTAGCCCCGCGGATTTATGTCTTTCGAGAGAGCGCCGCCTACCTAGCCGCGCGTTTAAATTTACGCCGCCTGAGACAGACTTTACGATCTGCGCGCAATGAAAGAGCGATCTCTCGCCCGCTGCTCCGCACGATAAAATTTAACCGCGCGGGGCGGCGCGCTATGCGAGCAAATTTAAAACGCGCCGTATTTATGATCGCTTCAAAATTCAAGCTCGAACCGCCCAATTAGAATTCCGTCTCAGGCTGGAGCCGCTGATTAAAACGCGCCGCCTGCGATCGGAACGTCGTTCCAAAGATAGCGCACCTCACCCGCGCCAATCTCGATGATCGAGTAAAAATCGCCGCAGATAAGCAGATAGCGGCCGTCCGCGCGGCTAGCCAGATCTTTTGCGGCGAGCTTCTTACCCAAGATCACGTCGCGCGCGTCGCCGTCGTAAAAGTTTGGCTTAAGATCCAAAAACTCGAGCGGATTTAGCGCCGCCTCATCCGCAAAGCGCGGATCTTGCAGGTCAAAAGCCCCCTCGCTTTCTCGTCTAAGCGCGCTTAGCGTACCCGTAACGCCTAGCTTTCCTGCTAAAATTTGCGCGAAAGAGCGCACGTAGCCACCCTCGCTGAGTGCTACGCGAAAGCTCACGAAGGGATGAACGTAGCTTAAAATTTCGGCATCAAAAACCCGCATCGAGCTCTCTTTTAAACTCACCTCTTCGCCCGCGCGAGCGAGCTTGTATGCGCGCACGCCGTCAATTTTCTTGGCGCTGAAAGCGGGCGGGATAAATTTTATCTCGCCGCGCATTTGCGCCATCGCAGCATCTAAAACCTCGCGCGAAAGCGACGGAATTTGCTCCACTCGCCCTATGTTTTCGTTATCGCCGCTTGGGCTTTGCGCGCCCAGCCACAGCGTCGCAGCGTAAACTTTTGGCTCCTTTTTTAAAAACCTAAAAAAGCGCGCGTATTGCCCGAATGCCACGATCAGCGCGCCGCTTGCGAAGGGATCGAGCGTGCCGCTAAAGCCAGCCTTTTTTATGCCGTATTTGCGCTTCAGAGCGCTTAAAAATTTATTGCTGCCGATGCCCGCGGGCTTGTCCGCCAAAAACAATCTATTCATAAGTGCCGATCTTTTCTACGAAATTTGACATTATTACGCGCGAAATTCCGCCGAAATTTATAGTGAGCCGATCGCCGTTTACCGCCGTGATCTGTCCGATACCGAAGAGTTTGTGTTTGATCAGCTCGCCCTTGCTAAAGCCGCTACTTTGCTCGCGCGGGGGCTCTTTAGCTACCAAACCCGCCTCGGCTATAAACCTGCTAGCATCCAGCCTCTCGCGCTTGCCGCGATAAAAGCGGCTAGCGGCAAAGCTAAGCGTGAGAGTGCGCTTGGCGCGCGTGATCGCTACGTATGCAAGCCTACGCTCCTCCTCGATGTCATTGCTGTCGCCCAAAAGCGGGAAAAAGCCCTCCTCTAGTCCGATTACGAAAAGGTGCGAAAACTCAAGCCCTTTGCTGGCGTGCACGCTCATTATATTTATCGCATCGCCCATGATAGCGTCTTGATCGCTAAGAAGGCTCAGCTCGTTTAAAAATTCCGCCAGATCAAAATCGGGCTTATTGCTCGCCTCGTCCTTTAACATCGCCAAAAACTCGTCGATGTTCGCTACCCGATCGGCGCCGTCGGGCAGCGAAGCGTAGTAAGCTTTGAGCCCGAAAGCGGGCTCCAGCGCGTCTATTTTTTTGATAGTATCGGCTAGCGCGGAAATAGAAGCGATGCCACTTTTAAGCTCCGCTAGAGCCTGCGCCGCCTTGGCGCTAAGCCCCGCGTCCGGCTCGCTAAAAGCGTCAAATAGACTGATAAGTCGCAGGCGCGAAAGCTCCTCGAGCTTTGCCAGCGAGACCTTGCCGATGCCGCGCTTGGGCACGTTTATGATCCGCCTCATCGAAAAGTCGTCGTGCTCGTCGTTTACTAGGCGCAGATAGGCGATCGTATCCTTGATCTCGGCTCGCTCGTAAAATTTCACGCCGCCTACCATTTTGTACGGGATTTTGGCTCGATTCAGCCCCTCTTCCAGCGCGCGCGAAAGAGCGTTTACGCGGTAAAGCACGGCGATTTGAGAGGGTGCTACGCCGCTTGAAAGCAGCTTTTTGATAGCTTCTGCGATCTTTGCCGCCTCGATACTCTCCTCTTCAGAGCGCAAAATTTCGATCTTTTCGCCCCCGCCGTTCATGCTAGTAAGGCTCTTGCCGAGGCGGTTTTTGTTATGCGAGATGAGCTCGTTGGCGGCATTTAAAATTTCATCCGTGGAGCGGTAATTCTGCTCGAGTTTGATAAATTTTACGTTTGAGAACTGATCTTTAAAATTTAGAATATTTTCTATCCGCGCGCCGCGCCAGCCGTAGATACTCTGATCGTCATCGCCCACTACTACGAGGTTTTCGTGCGCGGTGCAGAGCTTTTGCAGCAGTTTGAATTGAATGTCGTTGGTGTCCTGATACTCATCGACCGTGATATAGGCGTAACGGCGCGAAATTTCATCGCATAGTCGCTCATTCGCGCTTAAAATTTTATATGGCAAGATCAGCAGATCATCGAAATCCACCAGATTATTCGCCGCCAAATACGCCTCGTAGCGCTTATATGCTCTAGCGCAATGCGCGTAAAATCCGCTATACATCCTGCTTAGCTCGTCATCTTCGCCCTTTAGAAGCTCGTCGATATCTTTGGGATCAATCAAGGAATTTTTATAGGTTGAAATTTTAGCCGCCAATAGCGACGTGGGCAAATTTATCTCAAAGCCCTTGATGATCTTTTTCTTATCGTCGGTATCGATTACTTGGAAGTTTGCGCTGCGCCCAAGCTCGCTAATATGAAATTTCAAAAACAAAAGCCCAAATTTATGAAAGGTGCACAAAAGCGGCACGCTGCTTAAATTTAGCCCGCTTATCAGATTAAGCGCTCGCGAGCGCATCTCGGCGGCGGCTTTATTCGTAAACGTAAGCGTGAGAGTATTTTCTGCAGGCACGCCGTTTGAGAGCAAGTAGGCAAGGCGCGCGGTGATCGTTTTGGTTTTGCCGCTGCCCGCACCCGCTAAGATTAACATCGCTCCGTCCACGTGGCTCGCAGCCTCGCGCTGAGCGGGATTAAGACCTTCTAAAATATCGCTCATTTTGAAAAAATTTTACGCGATTTTTCGCGCTTAAGCCACTCGGACTCGGGCTGGGAGAAATTTACCGCGATGGGCTTGCCGTCCACGACGATCTGCAAGACCGCGTAAAACGGCACGCTAAGCGTGCTTGCAAAATCCTGCGGCCCGAAACCCGCCTCGAAAACCAGCTCATCCTTACTAAGATGCGCGCTAGAGAGCGTGTATTCCTCCAGCTGCAAAAAGATCGCGGGCATTTTGAAGCTTTTTAAAATTTCCTCCGGCAGCGGCGGGTCAAATTTTATCTGATCCGTCCTCGCAACGATGCCAAATCCATATCCAAGAGCCAAAACGTAGTCCAAAACCGCGCCTATATTTGCACTGCTCACAGCGATAAATTTATCGTCTTTTAAAATTTTATTTATCATCCTAACCCCTCACAAACTCATCTACAAGCGCTGCGACCTGCTCTATGCCGATGCGCCAAAACTCGCTTTTATTGATATCAAAGCCGAATTTCGCCACTAGCTTTTGCGGCTCGTCGCTGCCGCCCGAGCTTAAAAACTCGGTGTAAATTTGAACGAAATTTTCGCACCTGCCGCTCTTATACAGCCCGTAAAGCGCGAGCACCAAAAGCTGCGCGTAGGCGTAGGAGTAGCAGTAAAACGGCGTGTGGATGAAGTGCGGGATGTAGCTCCACCAGCTTTTGTAATGATCCTGCAAGATTAGCTCGCCCGCAAACATCTTGCGCGACTCCTCCATCCAAAGCTCGTCTATTTGCCCCGTGCTTAGCTCATCCGCGCTCGCATGCACGCGCCGCTCAAAGGTCGTAAATCCGATCTGGCGGTAAAGCGTAGCGAAGATATCCTCGATCTTTGCCGCAAGCATCGCTCTTAGCGCGGTCTTGTCGCTTGTAGTCTGCGAGGGTGTATCCATATCGCGCGCTGCGTATTCACATGAACCCGCAAAGCTTTGCGAAGCGGCGTGTTTTACAGCGTGCTCGTTTGGAATTTCACTGCCCTGAGCCTCTTGCGAAGCTTCGCGTTTAAAATTTTGCGAGCCGTCCGAGGCGTCGCTTTTTAAATTTTGCGAGCCGTTTAAATTTGAAAAATTTTCGCGTATATAATCAAATACTAGCATCTCGCAAAACACCGACGCGGTCTCCGCCGTCGTCAGCGGCGTGAAGGAGTTAAAATAGCCCACGCCGTAGCTTAGATACTGATGTATCGCGTGCCCCAGCTCGTGCGCGAGGGTAAATACGTCGCGGCGCTTGCGCGTGAAATTTAAAAGCACGAAAGGGTGCGTATCGCGCGAGCCCGAATGCGAAAACGCGCCGCTTTGCTTATTTTGCGCGGGCATCGCGTCGATCCAGTTTCGCTCAAACGCGATCAGCGCGATCTGCTTAAATTTCGGGCTAAATTTTTCAAACGCCGCAAGCACGATCTGCTTAGCCTGCTCGAAGCTAAACTCGCTCTCATCGCCCCCAAGTGGCGCGTATCTGTCGTAATCATACAGCGCGTCGTAGCCTAAAATTTCGCGCTTTTTAGCGTAAAATTTACCGACTAGAGCGAAGCTTCGCTCCGTCTCTGCGATCAGCGCATCGACGCTTGCGATGTTTATCTGATTTTCCTCGTGCATCACCGCCTCGGCTTTATCGTAGCCGCGCAGCTCGCAGCGAATTTTAAGATCGGTTTTGATCATATTGTAGATGTAACCAAGCAGATGGGAGTTCTGCTCTAGCACCGCGCTTAGCGAGGCTGCGGCGTCCTTTCGCACCTCGCGATCAGGGCTATGAAGCAGGCTTAAAATTTCCTCCTCGCCAAGCTTGCGCCCGCGAAAATCAAAGCTCATCCGCGCCATACTTTCGTCAAAAAGCCGCGAAAACGCTTCGCCGCTTACGGGCGAAGTTTTTAAAAGCACGCTTTCTTGCGGCAAGCTTAGCTGGTGGACTTTGCGCCGCTTAAGCAAGCTCAAATAATATCTGAACCTCCCGCCCCCTGCGATAAACTCGTCCTGTTTTGCGGCGTCAAGCTCGTTAAACTCGAGCTCGAAAAAAAGTAGGCTCTGCGAAATGTCGTTGCAAGCCTGCTCCGTCTTAGCCTGCTGCGCCCCAAGGCTCGTATCTCGCGCGAAGCTAAGATGCGCGAAGCTCATTATCTTGCCGATCTGCTCGCTGATGCTCTCATAGAGCTCAAGCGCGCCTAAAAATTCCTCCGCGCTAAGAGCGTGCAACCCGTCTTTAAATTTAGCTTCAAAATCCAGGGCCTGCGCAGCCGCACTATCTATCGCGCCGCTAAATTCCGCTTCGTTTGCAAACAGCTCGCCTAAATTCCAATTCATCGATTTCCTTTTAAAATTTTTGGATAATTTTATCAAAAAAGAATAAGTAAAATTTTAAAAACCGCGAGATCCGCCGCGCGGGCGGAATTCGCGGTAAAATTTTAAGGTGAGTTATTTTTGCATACTTTGCGACGCGATCGCCGTAAAAATCACGTCGGTGGAGCTATTGATCGCGGTTTCTACCGAGTCTTGGATCACGCCGATGATAAAGCCGATCGCGACTACCTGCATTGCGATGTCGTTTGAGATATTAAAGAGCGAACACGCAAGCGGTATCAGCATCAATGAGCCGCCGGGTACGCCGCTAGCGCCGCACGCACCGACTGCTGAGACCACGCAAAGCAGTAGCGCCGTCCAAAAATCGGGACGCACACCAAGTGTATGAGCCGCGGAAAGCGCTAAGATCGCGATTACCACCGCAGCGCCCGCCATATTTATCGTAGCTCCCAAAGGGATCGAGATCGAGCTTAGTTCGTCGCTGATGCCGAGCTTTTTACATAAATTTAAATTTACCGGGATATTCGCTGCCGAGCTGCGGGTGAAAAACGCCGTGAGGCCGCTTTCGCGCAGGCAGGTAAATACGAGCGGATATGGATTTTTCTTAATCACCGCAAAGACGATGAGCGGATTTACCACGAGGGCTACGAACGCCATCGCGCCTACGAGCACGACTACAATTCGCGCATATCCAAGCAGCGCATCGACGCCGGTTTGATACACGGTAGAAGCTACTAGGCCGAAAATTCCAAACGGCGCGAGCTGGATTACAAATTGCACGATCTTGGTTACCGCCTCGCCCAGATCGGTAAAAATTTTCTTTGTTTCATTAGTGCAAAATTTAAGCGCGACGCCAAGACCTATCGCCCAGGTTAAAATTCCTACGTAGTTTCCGTGCGCGATAGCGTTTACCGGATTATCTACGACCTTAAAAAGCAGGTCTTTTAGCACGACCCAGACGCTCGCAGGAGCGGTATTTTCCGCCGCGCCGACATTGCTTAGAGCAAGCTCTGTGGGGAATAAAAAGCTAGTCGCTACCCCCACGCACGAGGCTAAAAAGGTGCCTACGATGTATAGAACAACCACGCGTTTTAAGCCGCTTGCGCTACCGTATTGTTTATTCACGATTGAGCTTAAGATCAAGATAAAAACTAAAATCGGAGCTACCGCTTTAAGGGCGCCTACGAATAAATTTCCTAAAATTTCCGCAAAAGCTACTACGTTTATTAAAAACGAAGTATGCTCTGCCGCAATATCGCCTGCCGCTGAACGTGCGGCAAAGCCCAAAATGGCGCCTATTATCAAGCCTGTAACTATGCGCAGAACTAGATTTTTATCTTTGTAGCTAGCTACTAATTTTTGAATCGAACTCATTTTTTACCTTTCAATCAAAACGTCGTTTGAAATATATCGAAATTTTATTTAAGCGCATTTAAATTTGGCCGAAATTTCGTAATTTTTAGTTAATCTTAAAACCTCGTTAGATAAAATGCCCCGAAATTTTAATTAGGAGCGGATATGTATCTTTTCACAAGCGAAGTAGTAAGCCCCGGACATCCGGATAAATGCGCCGATATCATCGCAGACAGCATCGTGGATGAAATTTTAAAGCAAGACCCTAACGGACGCGTCGCAGCGGAGGTTTTCATCGCAGGCAAACACGTAGTAATCGGCGGCGAAGTAAACGCCAAGATCGACTTTACCCACGACGATTACCGCCACATCGTAAAGGGCGCGCTTAGCGAGATCGGCTACAACGACAACCCCTACTTTACGCGCGCGCAGTGCCTGCATCCGCAGGATCTGCAAGTGGACGTATTTTTAAACCAGCAAAGCCCCGACATCAACCAAGGCGTCGATCAAGAGGGCGGCGAGATCGGCGCGGGGGATCAGGGCATAATGTTCGGCTTCGCAAGCTGCGAAACGAAAAATTTTATGCCGGCGGCGATCACCTACGCAAGAGCACTTTGCGATCACGTTTATGCCTATGCAAAATCCCATCCCAACGAGCTTGGCGTCGATATTAAGACGCAGGTTACGGTCGATTACGGCACGAAGAGCAATTTTGAGGAGTGCAAGCCGCAAAGCATCCATACGATCGTGGTTTCAGCGCCATGCGTCGAGAGTATGAGTATCGAGCGCGTCCGAGATCGGAAATTTGATCGATTCGGCGGGGCTTCCGAAAGAGCTTTACGACAAAAACAAAACGATCATCTACATCAATCCGACCGGCCGCTACGTAAATCACAGCTCGCTTCACGACAGCGGCCTAACGGGGCGCAAACTGATCGTCGATAGCTTCGGCGGCTACAGCCCGATCGGCGGCGGCGCTCAAAGCAGCAAAGACTACACTAAGGTCGATCGCAGCGGGCTTTACGCGGCGCGCTACATCGCCAAAAACATCGTCGCGGCGGGGCTTGCGAAAAAATGCATCGTCCAGCTCAGCTACGCAATCGGCGTCGCAAAGCCCGTCAGCGTCAGCGTCGATTGTATGGGGACGAATTTAGGCGCGGCAAGCGACGATGAGCTATCCGCTTTCGTGCTTGAAAAATTCCCGCTCACTCCGCGCTGGATCATCGATAAATTCGGCCTTGATCGCCCCGGCAAAGGAAGCTTTCTCTACGCCGATGTCGCAGCGCGCGGACAGGTCGGAAATGACGAATACCCGTGGGAACAGCTCGATAGCGTGGAGCTTTTTAGGGCTTTAAAATAAATTTTATTCTACGACGCCGAAAATGGCGCCAGTATTTTGCGGCTAAGCTTTATAAAATTAGCCGCAAATTTAAACCGCGCAAATTTATCCGTAGATTTACGCGCACCCGCTAGCAAAACGGGCGATAGTCGCAAGCCGTATTCGCGAACGGACGGCATTTACGCACATCCGCCAACAAGACCGCATTTAAAATTCTGCGGCTAAATTTAAGGTCTTATCCAAAACCGCCAAGCGTCGATTATTAAAAGCCGCAAAACACCGAAGCTACGATTAAATTTACGTAAATTTATCGCCGAAAGCGCCTTATGCGAAAATTTGTACCGCGCCGAAACCTGCGTCGCAAAATTGTAAAATTTAAAATATCGTAAAGTGTAAGGCAA
>NZ_CALHHT010000241.1 GCF_938031315.1 uncultured Campylobacter sp. | reverse complement strand
AGTTTTGACGAGGAAGTTTGGGTGTGTGAGGTCTGTGGGCATGTTCATCGCGGAAAGAAAGCTCCTGGCGCCTGTCCGCTTTGCAAGGCTCCGCGCGAGTATTTCAAAAAACAAAGGCTCGTTTGATTTGATGCTTGCGGCACAGCGTTTTTTGCGATAGCTTTCGAAGCCGTCGCAAATTTCGTTTATTGTCGCGAGCTGATCGTTCAAATCTTGGCTTAAAATTTTGCGCGAGATTTCGTCTTTTTGCTCCTTTTTGTCGCGGACTCCGTGGCTAGACGAAATCTCGGGCTAAATTTATTTAGCCTAAACTCCTTTTCTTATCCCCCTAAGAAATGAAATCCTGCTCGCAAGAGCGGGATTTCTGTCGTAAAATAAATCTAAAAATAGTCATGCCGATGGATTTTGTATCTTTAAATTTTTAGTATAAATTCCTATATGATTCTTGCGCTGTTTACGAAGTAAGCTTCGCATCGGTAAATTTCGTAGCAAACTTTGGTGGCAGAATCTTTTGTGTCTTTAATTTTAAGGCGAATACGGTGCGATGAGGATTTGAAAGCAAATCAAACTATAAAATTTCGAGGGTTTAAATTTTAAATCGGAAATTCCATCCTTGCGGAATTTGCAGATAAATTTTATATCAGCTACCTCTTAATATGCCGTTTATCTTTTGCTTATAAAATCCTCGGATAAAATTCCTATCGTAAAAATGTAAATTAAATTTTGCACTAAATTTATCTGGAATTTTAGGCAAAATCGCATGAGAAAATCTAAAAAGTAAATTATTCTATACTCCAAAAGAATAAAATTTTAGATTTTTTGCAATCAAGCTCTAAGGCTCGCGCGTTAATTTAAAATTTTGCCAAGTTAAATTCTAAAGCTCGCAGGGTAAAATTTTTAGGTTTTGTTATGCGAGTATGAAAAACAAATTTCAGAATTTTTCAAAATAAAATTCCAAAACTCTTGTAAAATATTCCATAAAAACGATTTTAAAGCCATCTCAAAACGAAATCCAAAAAAAAATCTCGCTCAAGCAAGCCTCTCGCCGCCGCAAATTTTAAAATTTCACTCCTCGAATTCCTCCGCGACTTTCGCCGCAAGGCGCAGTTTATCGCTGTCAAAGTGGGTGTAGATGCGCGAAGTATTTAGGCTCGCGTGACCGAGGGCTTCTTGGACGAGCACGAGGTCCTTTTGCTTTTTGTAAAGCATCGTCGCGAAGGTGTGGCGCAGCATGTGGGCGCCGTTTTTTTCCTTGCGGATGCCCGCGCTCATTAAAATTTTCTCCACGATGCCGCTGACGTAGGCCTGAGTAAGCGGCGCGCCGTTTTTGGTGACGAAAAGATAGCCCTCTTTGTTAGCAAAGTTCGTCTCCAGCGCGTTTAGATGCTCCTCGATCAGGTGGCGCTTGATCATTACGATGCGGTATTTGTTGCCCTTGCCGCGGATTCGGATGACGAAAAGATCGCCCTCGGGCGCGATATCTTTGCGCTTGAGATTTATCGCCTCGCCCACGCGGATGCCGGTGTAGACGATGATTTTTACGATTAGGCGGTTGCGATGGGCAAAGGAGCGAAACTCGCTTAGATTTATCGCGTCCAAAAACCGCTTCAGCTCCTCCTCGCTCATAAACTCCGGAAGCTTCGTGCCGCGGCTGCCGCTAATGCCGCCCCAATACTTAAGCTCGATGCCGAAGTTGTGCGAGGTACCGTCCTGCTCGTTTTGGCGGTCGATGAAGCCGAAAAAATTTATCAGCGCGATGCGGTAGTTTTTTTTGCTCGCATCGCTCAGCCCGCCCGTAATCGAGGCTAAAATTTCGCTCAAAAGCTCCTCGTCGATATTTTTCATACTTTCAAGACCGTACTGCATGATCGCTTCGTAAAATTTTTTAAGCGGATTGAAGTAGGTGTTGATGCCCGTAAGGCCTGCATTTCGTGCGTCTTTTGCGCGCCGCTCGAGTTCATTGATGTTTGCTACCTCGTGATTTAGCGCCAGGCTTGCGCGGCGAAACAGCGCGTCGTTTTTCAGCTCCTTATTCGATAGCGCGCTTAGCTTGTAGCGCACGAATTTTACGAGCCAAAACAGCAGCGATTTTTCAAAGCTATCCTTATAATCGAGCGGGAATTTCATTTGCTCTCCTCGCTGTCGCCGAAGATCACAAAAGGCAGCATCAGCGTGTTTTTGATGAGATTATACGGCGTTTTTAGCACGTCGGTCGCAACGGCGGTCGAGTAGGTGGGCTTTTTCATCGTGCCGCGAATCTCGATGATCGTTGAGATCGTGTTGTTTTCGCCCAAGATGATATGATTTAGCAGCGGGATTTTTGAGATTATCGAGCTTGCGTCTTTGAGGTATTTAAGCTCCAGATCGATATTCAGCGCGCCGCTTTTCATATCAACTTCGCCGTTACCCGCGATGTCGGCGCTACTGCCTGTAAAGTTCATCGCGTTTATGTAAATTTTATCGCCGCTGCGGCGAAAGTAAATTTTGCCCTTCTGCACGCTAAAGCCGCGATCGTTGAAATCGGGCGTCTTAAATGTAAGCAGCGACGGCACGGAGTTTATAAAGCTAAGCAGCCTTTGATAGATGATGTAGTCCTTCAGATAGGTGTTTTGCACGTTGATCTCGCCGCGGTAGTTGCGCGGATCGATGCCGCTTGCTTTCAGCGTAAATACCCCTCCATCGAAGCTCTGCGAGCCCAGGAATTGATTAAGCGCCTCACCGCTGATGTTTTGCGCAAAAATTTGAAGCAAGCTCTTTTTAAAGATCAACTTCACGTCGCCGCGTTTAAAGCTTGCGTTTAAATTCATATTTTTGCCGTCCAGCACGCCGTTAAAGTGCGTAAATTTAAGCGTCTTATTAAGATCGGATAGCACGATCGCAGAATTTTGCCCGCTGAAATTTATCGGCGAGCGCTCCTTTGTGCCGCTATTAAACTCGCTAGTTTGCACGCTCGTATTGATCGCGACGTCCACGTCTTTTAGCGAGACGAAGTTGCCGCCTTTGTTGATTTTGAGAGAAATTTTACCGCTTCCGCTAGAGCCGTCCAGATCGCCGCCGCGCACTCGAAGCGCGAAAGAGTCGTTTTTATAATGGCTTCCGTCTTTGTTTAGCAGACCGAAATCAAAGATGAGATTGCTGCTGCTGATATCCAAATTTGTAAAATCGCTAGTTAAAATTTTAAGGTCTCCGCCGCTAATGCCCGCGTTTTTAAGCGTCTTAGAAAAGGGCAAAATTCCGCTAATATCGGGCGAGCTAATCTCGATCCGCTCGCCGAAGCTCATCTTCGCGCCTAAAAATTGCGAGCTCAGCACCGGCGCCTTGCCGCTAAAATCAAGGCTCATATTATCTCGCGCGTCACCAAATTTTAAAATTTCTTTGCCGTTCGGAGAGAGATTAAAGCTATGGATTATGCCGTTAAATTTAGCTTTGCGCGTGGCGATATCGATACTGCCGCTTGCCGTGGCGTTAAAAATTTCATTTTGCAGATTCGCGTCTTTGATGTCGATTTTTTTCTCGGTGATGTGCACCCGCGCGGCTTTGGAGTGAAATTTCGCTTTAGAGATCATCAGATCGGCGTCTTTTAGCGTCACGTTCGCATCGACCTTGGCGCTTTCCTTTTCTACGTCCACGTCTATCAGCACGCGCGCATCGATCCCGCCGCCTAGCGGATATACGGGCTCGTCTATGCCGTAGCTTTGCAAAATATCTATAAGGTCCTTGCCCAAGCTCTCTTTAGTCCGCAGATCCAGATATACGATCGGCCTCTCTTCAAATAGCCCGCCGATACGCACGCCGCTTCCCTCCAGGCTTTTGCCTTTAAATTTAGGCTCGTTCAGCGTGAAGCTTAGATAATCGTTTTTGAGCGTGATGTTGGCATCTTTCACCGTTACGGCTTCGATTTGCGGCTGAAATTTTATCGTAAGATCCTGCGCGTAGGCCGTGGCGCTGACGTTTTCGGCGATCGGGCGCGGATCTTTCAGATCGATTTTGGCGTGCAGATTTTCGATGTAGTAGTTTTGCGCGACCGCCTTGCCGTAGATCCACTCGTTCGCAAGAGGATTTAGTCCCGTAAGTGCCCCCAGCTCATTCATAAAATTTTTCAGACTCAAGGCCGAGGCGCGGTTTATCTCGATATTTAGCTCCGAGCCGATATTGTGCACGTCAAGCTCGCCCGCGATCTCGTGCGAAGCGAAGGTGCCGTTAAAATCATACGTATCGGCTCTGAAATTTGCTCGCGCCGTGCCGTGCAGAGTGAGATTAAAATCATTTAGTTCAAGCTCGATCGGATCGAAGTTTAGCCCGTTTGCGCTCGGCGTGATCTGCGAGTTTAGCCTAAAAAACCGCGTGTCGGCGTAAAAAACGTCGCTTTTGTATTTTAGCTTTAGACTTTCGCCCTTGATCTTCAAATTTTGCACGTCGATCTCTTCAAAAAAGGAGTTGATGAGCGAGATTTTTTTGCTAAATTCTAAAATTTTCTCGCTTTGCGTGCGTAGATCGGTGGAATTTTGCTCTAAATTTTGTGTATTATTTTGCGTAATTTCAAGATTTTTGATACGCAGCACGAGACCTTTATTTAGCTTGAGATAAAACCCCTCAAGCTTTGCAAAGCCCACGTCCAGCTGCGAAATCGCAATACCGTGCTTTAGGCCTACCGCGCAGATTATAAAAAGTATAGTAAGAGTAAGAAAAAATCTAGCTAAAAATTTATACATCATCGTCCCATTAAAAAGCTACGCTCAAAACCAAATCGAGCGTGCCGAAAAACTGCGCTTATAATATGAAATTTATTCAAAATTTTGGCTTATTTGCCTATAATTTCAGCTAAATTTTGAAAGGAATGCATGAAATTCTTTATAAAGCTCATCAAAGCGGCGTGCATTTGTATCGAGCTTGCGGCTATCGTCCTTTTGGCCGTAGGCTTTGATCTACACGAGCGCGTCGGCAACGCGGCAACCGTGCAGATAGGCCAGGGCAGCTCAACGAAAATTTTA
Organism: uncultured Campylobacter sp.; assembly: GCF_938031315.1. Lineage (GTDB taxonomy): Bacteria > Campylobacterota > Campylobacteria > Campylobacterales > Campylobacteraceae > Campylobacter_B. The sequence goes on along the minus strand of NZ_CALHHT010000241.1, from coordinate 1,847 downwards.
TCGCAACTCTCTAAGAGCTATCCAAAATTTAGCAAATTCGACGCGAGGCTGCTTTCTTTTTACGGCGGCGCAAAAACCGGCGAGCTGGAGCTTAGCGGCGAAAATTTGCCCAAATACCAATTTTTGTATGAGCTAAGCGTCGCAAAGCCCGTTATGAACGAAATTAAGCTGATCCCGGGCGAGACTACGATCGTGTTTTTAAAACAGCTTGCAAAAGATCGTGGGCTAAGCTTTAGCGAGCTTGAGCGCGAATACAACGCCACGGCGCCGTTTTACGAGGGCTTTTTGGTGCCTGAAACCTACAAAATTAGCAAAAACGAAAGCGAAAAAAATATCATCGACCACCTTATCTCAAGCGCGCAAAAATTCCACGAAGGATTGTCGCGCGAGCTTAGCGGCGATTACAACGCCACGGCGTGGAAGCAGGTGCTGATCAAGGCTTCGGTCATTCAAAAAGAGGCCGCAAACGCAGATGAGATGCCACTCGTAGCCTCCGTCATCGACAACCGCTTAGCCAAAAATATGCGTCTTCAGATGGACGGCACGCTGAATTACGGCGAGTTTTCGCACATCAAGATCACTCCGCAGCGCATCCGCACCGATACTAGCCACTACAACACCTACCTCAACGACGGACTTCCCAAAGAGCCCGTATGCGTGGTCTCTCGCGATGCGATACGAGCCGTTTTCGCGCCCGCAAAGAGCGAGTATCTGTATTTTATGCGAAATAAAAAGACTGGGCTTCACGATTTTGCGCGCACGCAAGCCGAGCACGAGCGCAACGTAAAGGCGCAGAGGTAAAATTTAAGGTCGTTTCGGAATTAAATTTAAAAAACGAGATTTCGTCTTTAAATTTTAAAATTTAACCCCCCCGTATTTATAAAAATGCGGGTCGATATTTGGGAGATAACAATGAAAATAGCGATATTCGGCGCCGGAAACATCGGCGCAGCGGTAGCGAACGATCTTATCGTAAGCGATGCTTTGAGCCAAAAGATAGATAGCATCGCGCTTGTGGATACGGTAGAGCGGATCGCGCGCGGCAAAGCACTCGATCTAGCCCATGCGGCGGCGGTTTATGAGCGCGACCTGCGCATAAGCGCTAGCACGCAGCCCGGCGACATAGCGGATGCAGGCATCGTCGTGATCACGGCGGGGCACGCAAGAAAGGCGGGGCAGAGCAGGGAGGAACTGTTTGGCAGCAACGCTGCCATCGTCGCACAATGCGCGCGAGATGCCGCGAAATACGCGCCTAGCTCCATCATCGTCGTCGTTACCAATCCGCTTGATATGATGGTCTATGCGGCGCTGCAGGCCAGCGGGTTTGCAAAGGAGCGCGTCATCGGCATGGCGGGCGAGCTAGACGGCGCGCGGCTTAAATTTGAACTCGCGCGAGCGAGCGGCAAGGAAATTTCATCGATGAGAAGCGCGATCGTGGGCCCGCATAGCGAAGAGATGATTGCGCTTAAAAACGAGCTGGGATTTGAAATTTCGGATGAAATTTTCGAGCGCGCGGTGCAAAATACCAAACGCGCCGGCGCGCAGATCGGCGAGCTACTGGGCACGTCGGCGTATTTGGCGCCTGCTGCGGGGATCGTAAAGATCATAAAATACATTCTTTTTGATACCTGCAGCACGCTTGCCTGCTGCGTCGCGGATAGATCGGGAGTGCCTTTGGGGCGCTTCGTAAGCGTCGGTAAAATGGGCGCGATAGAGAGAAATTTCGCCTACTCGGGCGATTTCTACGCGCAGCTTGAACGGATGCGTGAGCGGATAGCGGAGCTGAAGTTTTAGCGGATATAGAGCGAATTCGGCGCGATGCGGAAGCGGGATTCATAGATTTAAAA
>NZ_CALHHT010000240.1 GCF_938031315.1 uncultured Campylobacter sp. | reverse complement strand
TTTGTGGCATTTATGATATTTTTAATCGTCGGATTTAATAAACAGATGCTTGAACGAAATGAAAAACGAAATCAACGAAAAAAGGATTAAAATGGAACTACTTATTGAAATCGCAGTCGAGGAGCTGCCCGCGATCCCGTTTTTAAAAGAGCGCGAAAATATCGCTCCGAAATGGCAAGCTGTGCTGCAAAAACACGGCTTGCAAAGCGAGTTTGAGTTTGAATACAGCCCGCGCAGGCTCGTGTTTTTTCACAAAGACTTCGCCGAGCGCCAAAGCGATAGCACCGCAGTAACCACTGGCGCGCCAAAGAGCGTCGCGCTCAAAGACGGCGCATGGACTGCCGCGGCGCTAAGCTTTGCCAAAAAATGCGGCATCGATGAAAGCGAGCTTGAGTTTCGGCAGGTGGGCGGCAAAGAGGTGCTGTATCACGCCGCGGTGCAAAAAGGGCGCGCGAGTCGTGAAATTTTAGGCGAGATGATAGAGGAGCTTTTAAAATCCCTAAATTTCGGTCGCGCGATGCGCTGGGGCGAGGGCGAGTTTGAGTTCATCCGCCCGATCAGAGGCGTGGCGTGTCTGCTCGGCGGAGCGAACGTGGATTTTGAAATTTACGGCGTGCGCAGCGAGGCGGCGTTTTTCCCGCACCGAAAATTCGGCTACGAAAAGATAAAATTTAAAAGCGCGGCGCAATATTTCGAGCTTTTGGAAAAAAACGGCGTGATCTTAAGCGCGCGCAAAAGACGCGAGAAAATTTTAAACGAGTTTGCAAATTTGGAGAAAAAACACGGCTTTAAGATCAATACGGACGAGGATCTGCTTGATGAAGTGGTGGCGATCACGGAGTATCCGACCGCGCTACTCGGGGGCTTTGATGAGGAATTTTTAAGCGTGCCGAAAGAGGCGATCATCACTTCGATGAAGGAGAATCAGCGCTATTTTCCCGTTTTTGAAGGGGGAAGACTCAGCAATCACTTCGTCGTCGTAAGCAATGCCGTCACGCAGGATAACGATCTCATCGTAAAGGGTAACGGAAAGGTCTTGCGTGCGCGCCTAAGCGACGCGATGTTTTTCTGGCAAAGCGATCTGAAGGCCGAATTTAGCGCCGAAAAGCTAAAGCAAATTTCATATCTGGACGGGCTCGGTTCGGTTTATGATAAACAGCTGCGCGAGCTCGCCGTGGCGCAAATTTTAGCCGAGGCTTATGCGCCGCGGCTGCAAAGCGAGCTCGCAGGCGCCGATATGAACGCCTGCGTCAAAGACGCCGTGATGCTTAGCAAGGCCGATCTTACCAGCACGATGGTGGGCGAGTTTAGCGAGCTGCAGGGCATTATGGGCGGGTACTACGCCGAGCACGCGGGGTTTTGCGAACCGATTTGCCGCGCGATACGCGAGCAGTATCTGCCTAGCGGCGAGGACAGCGCGCTGCCTAGCGGCGTATTTAGTAGCGTGATCGCCGCTGCGATGAAATTTGAAACGCTCGCGGGGCTTTTTAGCATAGGCAAGGCTCCAAGCGGCAACAAAGACCCGTATGCGCTCCGTCGCGCCGCTGCGGGGCTTATTAAGATCGTGCTGAATGAGGGCTTGAGCTTCGATGTAGCGGCTCTGATAAAGCGTATCGCGCCGAATTATAAGAATTTCGATCAGCAAAAGTTGCTGGATTTCATCAAAGATAGGCTCTACGGCATCTACGAGGACGTCAATCCATCCGTGATCAAGGCGTGCATCGCAAGCGGCGAAAACGATCTGCTGCGCCTAAGCGGGGCGATTTTGGCGCTTAGTAAGATCGCGTCGGCGGATGATTTTAAGGAGAATTTCGCCACTTTCAAGCGATTAGCCAATATCATCAAGGACGAAAAGATCGGCTCCGTGGATGAGCGGCTGTTCGAACACGACGCCGAGCGGGCGCTAAATGCGGCGTTTGGCGCGATAAAATTTGAGGGCTCGGATTACGAAGGCTATCTGCGCTCGCTATTTAATTTAAAAAGCAGGATCGATCAATTCTTCGATAGCGTGATGATAAATGCCGAGGATGCCGCAGTGCGCGCAAACCGCATCGCAAATATCGGTCAAATTTACGAAGGATTTTTAAAGATCGCCGATATAAAAGAGATCGGATTTTAGATGATCTGGGGCGGAATTTGGGCCGGTTTTAAAATTTAAAAGTCTATTTCAAAGGATATGAAATGCTGACGATTAATTCGAGGCTGCCTACCGAAAATCTAAAAATTTCAAAAGCGTTACCTCAGCTCATCCAGGGCTACATCTACCGCTATCTGCCAAGCGCCGAGCACGAGGGGTACAAACACGAGCCAAGCGGTAAAATTTTTAAACGAACGAATTTTGATTTTCGTTTAAATGGCGCAAATTTGCGAATCAGATTTACCTCTTATGAGCTGGAATTTGAAAAAATAATCGCGCTTGCGGTGCTAAAAGACGGGTTAAGCTTAGGCGAGCTTTGCTTGTGCGATACGACGGTGGCTGTTAGCGAACACAGAACCGCACAAAGCGAAGCAGTGCTGCAAGGCTGCGTAGCATGCGCTATAGGCGGGCTTTTGGGGCATAAAATTTACCTGCAGCCGCAAGACTCCAGGCATCTTGAGATGATGAAAACAAACGCTTTGCAAAGATTTGAAACGCTTGCCGGACGCAAATATAGCGGCGAATTTGAGCTAAATTTGCTCTGGCAAAATTTGCAAAATCCGTTTAATTTTTACTATGGCAATAACCGCTCGCCGATCCAGGCTTGGCAAGCAAAATGGAAAATTTGCGCGCAACCGGAGCTTATAAATTTAATCCTTGATGCGGGTATCGGAAGCGGATGCATGAACTGCGGAGCGGGGTTTGTGGAGATAGCAAAGGAAAAGCAAGTTAAGTAAAATATAAATTTAAAAGCCTATTCGATCAGCTTATAGAGCAGAAACGTAGAAAAGGAAGTAGCGCAGGTTATATAGCCAAAATCATTAATATGGTTTCTACTTACATACTACCTAAATTAGGCGATAGAGACGTTAAAAGCATAAAGAGGGATGAGCTTTTAGAGATTTTTAAAGCTATTTTTAATCCAAACAACAAAGAAAGCAGATTAGCGACTATTCATCGTTTAATATATTATTGCGGTGCAGTTTTCGATATAGCCATAGATGATGAATATATTGGACGCAATCCTTGCGCTATGCTACACAAACAATTTCCTACTTCCCGTCGATATAATAAAAACCGTGAGATTGATGCCGAATACCCCGCCTTAACAGAAGAAGTGGATATAAAGGAATTCCTTGACGATCTAAAAACGGATGATAAACTAGATCTAGCTACCAAACGAGCCTTATATCTGCAAATCCTTTGCGTCAATCGCCCTGCCAATACCGCAAGCGCTAAGTGGGAAGATATAGACTTAGAAAAAAGAATTTGGACTATCAAAGCAAGAGAGATGAAGTCTAGGACCGCTCATCAAATAGCGCTCAGCTCATACGCCATAAAGATTTTAAAAGAGCAGTAGCTATTTAGTGGCAATGATAAATTCGTCTTTCCGTCTGCTAGCGCAGAAGGTCATCTACACAGAGATAGCATAAGCAAAGCTATAAGAAATTTAGGCGGCAAGGATAAGTACAGGGGCAGAGCTACCTCTCACGGCTTTAGAGCCACCTTCCGCACCATTTGCTCTACGCATAAAGCGCAGCTATACAGCTTGGGCGTAACAGAAGAAGCTATAGAAAGCGCTTTAGCGCACGTAGAGCCAAACGAAGTGAAAAGATCATACGGGCGTAAAAAGGCTACCATAGAGCAGATTAGGACTCTTATGCAATGGTATGGGGATTATTTAAATTCTATAACGCCGCTGTTTTGATAAGCAAAATTACTTCAAACGCAAGCCGGCATTTCCTTCCGCAAGGTCTTGAAGCTCGTCTAAATTTTTTTGCGCCTGCTTTAACAGCTCGTCAAATTTAAACCCGAGCATTACGATACGATAAAGCTCGGGTTTATTCTTACGCCAATTATAAAGCGTTTTTGTATCGATTTTTAAAATTCCCGCTATATCTCTTTGTGATAAGTTATGTCTCATTTTTTACCTTTTAAATGGGAATTTTCAAGAAAATTTACTATCTATTCAACAAAGGAATAATTCCCGACCTTTAACTTTTACAAAGGAATTGTTTCTTTGTTTTAAGTTAAGTCATACGTGATTAATATTCCAAGAAATTTTTCAAAGGAGTGCATATGAGTTATGCAGATAGTAATCTTTAAAAATGGTGGGAAAATCGTCAAAATGACAAAAAAAGTCGGCAATATATTCCTATTAAGATGCTTATGGATTAGTCTTTTTATCCACGATAATTTTAGCAAAAGTGGCTGCTTGCCAATCTAATCAAGAAAGGAAAAATTATGGAGCAACTAAGAAAATACTATGTTTTGCCGTTGCGGCTCTTAACTTTGTAATATGCGCTATCGCATTTTTTATATGGACGAGGACTGTGGTGATGGCACAAGTTGATGATAAATGTATTTTTGTCCTCATATCCGCGTTCGTCTCATTTATTATGTGTTCTATATACGCAACAATAGCTAACAAAAAAGGCGTAATTCCAGAAAAAAAGAGAAATTCTTTAAGCATTATAACAATGTTACTTAGTATTATAGTGGTCATACTGGCTGTCCTCGCAGTTGATGTTCTATCGCAAGCATCAGAAAGAACGAAAAAACTTTATGTTCCGAAGATATTTTCAAATTATACAGTTTACAATGTCAGCGAAGAAAGAATAAAAGATAAGGTGTATATTTTAAAACAAGAATATCGAAAAGAACACGAGGATTTTTTTAAATAATAAAAAGATAGTTGATTTTAAGAGACGCGCATTAAGCCTTGTCGCAAAATTTAGCCGCAGAGCTTAACGATCTTTTAAAATCTTTCACAAGATTTAAAATATATGTTTGATAAACGTTCGATTAAAAACAAAATCCAAAAATCGAATATTTTCAAACATTTAATCTAAAAATTAAAGGATATAAAATGAAACTTTTAACCCTAGCTTTAGCTACAATAGTAGCTTTAACACTTTCCGGCTGCGTTCTAGACGACGCCTTAAATAGCGTAACAGGAACGATTGATTCAATTACTACACCAAACGGAACAAATAATATATCAAATAAATATAATTTAGAAGTAAAAAATCTTTCAACCGTAGCACAATTAGAAAACTTTTGCAAAAATTCACCCGATGAAATAAGTTATATTATTACTGCACTACCTAACTTAAAAACAGGACAATTCCCGGGAAGTGTAGCTGAAGAATTATTAGTAGCAAATTCAAACGTTGACATCATAATCCGAGCACATAGCTCAAGAGCATACGCAAACTACAGGAACGAAGCCTTTAATCCTAGCGAATATGATCCACGCAACCCACAACAAAAAATAAAATTAATTAAACCAATAATGGTCTATAAATCATCAGGAAAAACAGGAATAGTATGTAGGTTGGAATATTCAAGACCTAGATAAATAACAGCAACTAATATCATTAAAAAAATTAAAAAACCAAAAGGACGCGCACAAATGATTGTCTCAATTCTAAATAAAAAAGGCGGAGTAGGAAAGACCCCTTTCGCCTTTAGTATAGCAAAGGATCTATCGCTTTATCTGCAAAGTAACAATACAAGCTGCATAGAGCAGATCTACCCAAACTACGCCGTCATTACCGATACACCAAAGCCAATAGATAACTGCGTATATGATTTCGGCGGTTTTAAAAGTGCAGGCGTATTAAAAATCATATCCGAAATCGATTATGTTATTATTTCACAAAAAGGATAAACAATGATTATGATAGGAACGATAATAATATGTGCGTGGTTCGTTATAGAAGTGCTATTTGCGATATTTTGTCAGCTTACGGCGCCCCTATTTAAACTATTAGGCAATGCCATACTTTGGATACTAGAAAAAACATTAACATTAATAATTTTCATTCCTCTTCTCCCATTTATTATTATTATAGGAATAATAAAAGGATATAGAGAAGGAAAAACCCTAAAAGAAGAAAAATATAACTACGATTTCTATCAATTAGACAAATACACCCAAGATCTGATAAAAAGAGCTAAAAGAAATAACCATCCGTTGGTCCATAACGGACAAGACCTTTTTCAAGTAAAAGACTTTTTGGCTTAATAGTCATAGTTGAAATAACGTTCGAATTTACGAAAGCTTATTTACCGTTAGGGGGAGCGCTGCGCTATCGCTTGCGCTGGGGAAATATCACAATCCGGGAAAGAAAAGAATTTAATCAATCTTTCGTTCCCCGAGCGGAGCGCAGCGACGCTCACCCCTACCGGTCAAAGCTTTTTCATAATTTCAACTTTCACAAGAGCAACGCTCACCTAAATCAAGACTATTTTCCTGAG
>NZ_CALHHT010000239.1 GCF_938031315.1 uncultured Campylobacter sp. | reverse complement strand
TGCGGAGCTAATGAGCTTGTAGCCGGGGAAAATTTCCTCCGCGTGGCGCTTTACGATAGTGCCGATCGGCACGTAGGTGTTTTGCGCGACCTGCACAAAGCGCGGGATCACGCGCGGAATTCTAATCATCCCGAAATGCACCGACTCGGGCGCGCCCTCGTCGCAGAGCTTGACTGCGAGGGAGAAGCTGAGATTGTTTAGATGTGGGAAAGGATGGGTCGCATCCACTGCGATCGGGACGATGACGGGCATTATCTGCGAGAAAAAAAACTCGTCCGCCGCAGGCTTAAGCTCGGGCTGTAGCTCGTCGTAGCTTTTGATAAAAAGCCCGTTTTTGCAAAGCTCCTTTTGGATGCCGAAATACTGCTGCTCAAGCTCGGTTTGTTCGTTTCTTAGATAGGAACGGATCGCGCGCAGCTGCTCAAGAGGCGTCATCTCATCGTCCCCGCTGGTTATAACGCCGGCGGTAAAAAGCTGCTTCAAGCCCGCCACGCGGATCATATAAAATTCGTCTAAATTCGTGCTGTAAATCGCTAGAAATTTTAATTTTTCAATTAGCGGGATATCCTTTTTGCATTGTTCCAGCACGCGGGTATTGAAGCGTAGCCAGCTTAGCTCGCGGTTTATAAAATTATTTTGTGTTTGCATAAAAACTCCTTTTTGAATATTAATTCTAAGATTATAGCCCAATTAAGATTAAATTTTAAAGTCCGAATTTTATGAGCTTGCAAGTGGGGCAATTTAGTATTTAAAATTCTGCCCTAATTCCCTATTTTTCCTAAATCCTTGCACATTTGCGCATTGCCGTCTTTGCAGCCCAGCTTTAAATACCGCCTAAATATAAAATTTACTCTTTCTCCTCCTCGCTCATATCAAGCACCCATTTGCACGCTTGTTTTATTGCGAGTATAAAAAATAGCGCTTTCATGTTAGCTCCTACATACGATATAAATTTAAATCAGAAAACGACGTAAATTTTATCTTTTTACTAACGGCTGCACTTTGATTGCGCTCTGCCGCGACCGGCATCATTAAGATCAAAAGCGCCAAAATTACGGGATAAAATTCTTTCATTATCGCTCTTTGCCCCTCTTTGGATTTGCCATCTTTTACTCCTTAATTGAATTTGCGTCGTATTTATCGCTTATTTCCCAAAAGACTTTTTTCGCGCACTTTACAGGATCGTGCTCCTCCTCATCTCGTAAGCAGTTTTCCAAAGCCGTCTTTAGTGCACAAGATTTTAGTTTAAATATTCTTTCTTTTTCTAGATG
>NZ_CALHHT010000238.1 GCF_938031315.1 uncultured Campylobacter sp. | reverse complement strand
ACATCAAAAATTTTGACCTACCCCGGTCGCGGACGAGCAATCTTCTCCACTCTCCGCTGCCAACTCCACCGACGGCTGCAAGCAGAACGAAGCAGTAGCGCTTCCAAACTACCTGCGATCCATCTTAAAATTTTAAAATTTTGCCTCTTTTTAAAATTTTACGACCTCGTTTTAAAATTTCGCGCTCAAATTTAAAGCTAAATTTTAAGTCAAAGTCGCCGCATATCATCCGTTCGTGTCTATTCGCCGAAATTCCGCGCGCTGTATGCCAAAAAAGCGTATCGACCGCGAGCGATAAATTCCCGCTTTTCGCCGTTTATACGATCCATAAAAATTTTATCCTTTCAGCCTTTAAATTTACGCTTTTTTGGAGCCGAACTCTATCACGGCCTCCTCCTCGCCGAACCACATCACGGAGTTTTTCATATCGCAAAACCTCGCCTCATCCGCCATCAGCTCCGCTAACACCGCTCGCGCTACCTCGCTGTTTCGTGCGTCCGCAAACGCCTGCACGCTTTCATACCATAGCTCGCCCATCGCGTCGTAGCCAAACGCCGCCGTCTCACGCTTGGTGCTTGACCCTCGGGAAAGACGGGAATAGTTTTTGCATAGCGGACGATATTTAGTGCCTTTTGATTAGCCAAAACCTTTTGTGAATGCGCCGCCCAGTGTGCCACAAACTCCTGCTGCGTGATACTCGGCGCCTTTTTTACTAACATCGTGATCTTAAACATAACCGCTCCCTAAATGAAATTTATCGCAAAATTTGCGCCCTATTCTATGATGCATCCGCGTTTTTGCAATTTTGCTTAGCATTCTTTGCGTCTAAATAGACTTTGAAAAAATTTAAAATAGCACCCGTACGCGCGAGCACAAATCGCCAAAAATGCATAAACCTCGCCGTTTACAACTTAAATCGCTGTCAATCTCACTTAGTTTAACTACCTAAAGCGCCATTTACGGCTACAGTCAAAATAAATTCCGCAGGCTCTTTGCGGGCAAATCAAAATTCTGCCGAGCTTTAGCAGACGATGAAAATTTTACCGACTTTTGACGCGCATAAATTCTCTTCGTTTTAATGGGCGAGATAAGATCCGCGAGCATTCAAAAAGCGATAAGGCGGACGGGCGGCAACCCTCTTGCGCCGCCGCGCGCGAATTGCGTTGCTGCGTACGAACCTAGCCCTTGCTCGCCAAAAACCTCTGCAAAATTATCATCGCGGCGATGCTATCAAAGCGCGGATCCTTGCCGCCGCCTTTAGCGCCTTTGCTCGCAAACTCCGCCGCTTCGGCGCTCGAAAAGCTCTCGTCTTGAAATTTTATCTCGCCGTCAAAATCCAGCAGCGAGGCGAAGTGGCGTATGCGCCTGCTCATCTCCTCCTCGCTCGCCCCGCCACGCGGCACGCCCAGAACGAGCACGCTGGCGCCCTTTTCGCGCAGCAGCTCGCTTAGCTCGCACGCGGCTTGGGTGCGGTTTTTGCGCAGGATCGGCTCGCACGGAAGCGGCGTCTTATCATCCGGTGCCGCCGCCACGCCGATACGTTTAAGCCCAAGATCGATCGCAACTATCAAATTTCATCCTTTACTAATATCAAATTTCGCAGAATTACGCCATTAAAATTCTATCGCGGAAATTTCGCGATCGGAATTTCATAGCTAAATTTTATCGCAGAATTCCACCGTGGAATTTTATGAAATTTCATACAAAATAGGCATAATAAATTTCACTCGCTCGCGCCGCTTGCGAGCTATTAAATTTAGCGTGCCACGAGCTTCAAATTCCAAAATTTCGATCGCCGCGCCCGGCTCAGTACATCCGCACTGAGTCCACGCGAGCTGCACGTAAGCGACACCCAAACTCACGGCGGGCATAAATCCTGCCGTGCAGGTGCCGGACGTGCAACCAACCCACCCCACGCAAAATCAAAATTTTAAAGCGGGTTCGCATTCACGCGACGGAGCAGATACAAGCCCCCCCCCACGCTTTATAGCTCGTAAATTTTACTGCTACGATCAAAATTTTCCCTTGCGGCAAATTTAGCCTACTACACTCGCGCTGAAATCCGCAGCCAAATTTACCCGCAAAAATTTAGCACGATAGGCAAGCAAACATTTAAACGCTATTTAAGAAAATTTCATGCATTTTAACGCTTAAATTCCGCACCGCAAAGTATTTATAGATCGCGAGAAGCATTCACAAACCGATCATTACCGCAAGTGGGGCAAGCGGAACTGCACAAACAAACCACGCTGATTTGTTTTAAGCTCAAGCGCAACTTGCGGAAAGTAAAATTTTACCGAGCCGCTTTTTTTATAAATTTAAACACCAACCGCGCAGACTACGCGCCGTGCAAACAAGCCGTGTAAGCAATAGCGACGCACAAATATAGCGAGCAAGCGCCAGCCGCCAACTACTTTGCCACGACCTTTGCGCCTAAAATTTCGATCCTGCCTTCAAGCTCGTATTCGTAAATTTTATCGCCGAAGCGCTCGATCGCCGCTTGCAGATCGGAATTTAGCGCTAAAAATTCCATCACTTCATCCTGCGCGCGCTCGGTGCTTTGCGGCGTCTGTGGAGCTAAAGAAGCTACGAACTCGCCAAAATCCGCGATCAGCCGTGCCTGAGATTTTGCGAGCAGATCGTTCGTGCCCGCGCTCTCGTCCATGCGGTGCGGCAGCACGTAGACGGGTATGCCCATTTCGCGGGCCAGGCGCGCGCTTTGCAGCGAGCCGCTGCGGGGCTCGGCTTGAGCGACGATCAGTGCCTCGGACAGCGCCACGACGATGCGGTTGCGCTGCAAAAACTGAAATCCGCGCGCGCTCACGCCGTCCTCATACTCGCTAAGCGCGAGACTGCGTTCGTAAATTTTGCCGATCATGGCGGCGTTTTGCGCGGGATAAATTTGATCAAGGCCGTTTCCAAAAACCGCGATCGTGTTTGGAAACGCCCCTTCGTGCGCGGCTATGTCGCAGCCGATCGCCGCGCCGCTTACGACGCAAAAGTCCGCATCGCTCAAAGCGCGCGCAAGCCGCAGGATCAAATTTTTGCTATAAACGCTCATCTTACGCGAGCCTACGATCGAGATGCGGCGCTTTTGTAACATCGCCGGCTCGCCCCTAAAATACAGCTGCGCGGGCTCGCTCGCACCGAGCCTTGCTAGGCTTGGAATTTTAAAACCGAGCTCACTCGTAGTACTCATAAATTTCGTCCAAATAGACCAAATCGACCTCGCCTAGGATGTCGGCGCTGTTTGCAAGCGCGCGCAAAGTGGAGCTTTTGGGATGGCCGATGGCGATGGCGTAACCCTGTTTTTTAGCAAGCGTCACGGCTTCGCGCAGCTTTTTACGCACCGCGGCGACGCTATTTTGATTATCTAAAAACACGTCGCGATGCACGTATCGCATACCGAGCCCATTCATCGCCGCCTTAGCCTTCGTAGCGGGGCTCGTGCGCGAGTCGATAAATAAAAATCCATGCTCGTTCATCGCGCGCAGCAGGTTTTGCATCGCGCGCTCGTCGGCGGTAAATTTAGAACCGGTGTGGTTGTTTATAAATTTAGCGTTCGGGAAGTCCGCGCGCAGCTTGGCTATGACGCCGCGCAGCTTCTCGTAATTATCCGAGGCTCGCAGCGTCGCGGAGTTATTTTTAGCAGAGCTCGCCTCCATCGGCAGGTGGATCGCGTAATGCTCAAAGCCGCGAGCGAGCGAGCGCGTGTCCTTGCGCTGATACTCGGGCGGGAAGATGGACGGCGTCACGCGCACGGGCAGCGCAGCGATCTTTTGCGCCTGCTCGTCGGTGCCTACGTCGTCGATGATGATCGCTAGCTTTGCGCGAGAGCCTGCAGGCAGGGCCTTGCGCGGCGATTTAGAAAGATCGTCCGTGCCGCTAGAAACGTGGCTTTGCGCGATAGAATTTATGGAATTTTCGGATGCGGAATTTACTGCCGTAAAATTTACGTCAGGTCCGTCACTCGCCGAATTTACGGAAGCCATAGAATTTACGGAATTTTGCGAATCGCCGTTTGCGGAATTTTGCCTCGTTAAATTTTGTCTTGCGGAATTTTGCGAGGCAGGCTCTACGGGAAGCTTCGGCGCGGTTACGTTTTGCTCAGCGATCTTATCAAGCTCCTTTTGAATCAAAGCTTCCTTTTCCGCAGCGCTTAAACGCGGCTTTTTACCGCGAGAATCGGAAGTGCTATCTGGGGCTTGCTTGCGCGAGCTTTGCTGCAACGCAGCCTTATTGCCAGAAAATACGAGATCCAAAACCGCGTAGGTAACCGCACCGCTTAAAAAGCATAAGATTACGACAAAGGCGATCGCTATATAATTGATCGGGCGCTTTTTGCGGCGCCCGCGTGGATTTGTATTAGCCAAAGCTCAGCCGAAATCAGTTTTTATCTTTGTTTATGAGCTTACCCTTGGCGATCCACGGCATCATCGCGCGAAGCTTCTCGCCGGTTTTACTAAGCAAGCTATTTGCCGTGATATTGCGCTCGGCGTTCATTCGCACGTAGCCTGCCTTGCGCTCGAGGATGAAGTCTTTTGCAAATTTGCCATTTTGGATCTCCTTTAGCACCTCTTTCATCGCCGCTTTGCTGCTTTCATTTACGACGCGGTTTCCGCTTACGTAATCGCCGTATTCTGCGGTGTTTGAGATCGAGTAGCGCATATCGGCCATGCCGCCTTGATAGATGAGATCCACGATCAGCTTCATCTCGTGCTGGCACTCAAAATATGCCATCTCGGGCTCATATCCCGCCTCGACGAGAGTTTCAAAGCCCGCATTAATGAGCGCGCAAAGTCCGCCGCAAAGCACAGCCTGCTCGCCGAAAAGATCGGTCTCGGTCTCTGCTTTAAAAGTCGTTTCGATGATGCCGGTGCGGCCGCCGCCGATCGCGCTTGCGTAGCTTAGAGCGAGCTCTTTGGCTCTGCCGCTTTCGTTTTGCGAAACGGCGATCAGCATCGGTACGCCGCCGCCGCTTACAAACTCGTTGCGAACGGTGTGGCCCGGGGCTTTCGGAGCGATCATAATGCAATCGATGCCCTTTGGAGGGACGATCTGTCCGAAGTGGATATTAAAGCCGTGCGCGAACGCGATCGCGTTGCCCTCGCTTAAATTCGGCTCGATCTCCGCTTTGAAAATGTCGCTTTGAAACTCATCAGGCGTTAGGATCATCACAAGATCCGCAGCCTTCGTAGCCTCGCCGACGCTCATTACTTTAAAGCCCTTTGCTTCGGCCTTACTCCAGCTCGCGCCGCCTTTTTTCAGGCCCACAATGACCTCTACGCCGCTATCGCGCAAATTTTCGGCGTGAGCGTGCCCTTGCGAGCCAAAGCCGATCATAGCGACCTTTTTAGCCTTAATCAAACCCAAATCGCAATCTTTGTCGTAAAAAACGTTTATTGCCATAACGCATCCTTTTTTAAAAATTTAGGCGAGATTGTAGCTAAAATTTGCTTTTACGTAGATAAACCGCGCGCCGCAAGGGCGGATAAAGAAATTTTGAGCTATCATTGAGGCATAATTTAGCTTTAAAAGGAGCGAAAATGAAAGTGGGATTTATCGGCGGCGGAAATATGGGCGAGGCGATGATCGCCGCACTTTGCAGAGCTGCCGGGCAAGATTGCGCGGCGGGTGGAGAAAATTTTACAGAGGATAAAGAAAATTCCGCGCACGGCGGGCAGAATTTTGTGAGGGGGTATAGAAAATGAGAGTGGGAAATTTTTGCGCTTATTTTTGAAAGTTCCTAAGATAGGCGATTTGAAAAGCTTCACTCTCAGTTGTAATGCAAGAATTTTGCGGCGGCAAAAATCCCAACGATCCCAAAACGCCAATTTCATCCCAAAACAAGCGAAATTTTAAACGCCTTTATAGGCAATTAAAGCCCAGTTAACGAATATTTAAATGCATTTTAAAGCCTTATCCCGAATTCCTCTTTTCGGAGCTAAATATTGCCTAAGGTTTGCCACAGAGAGCATGGCAAAATATGGATTAATCATCATATTTTTTAAGAAAATGATGATTAATACTACGATTTATCGCATTTGCCGTGCTTTTCTTTAATCATCATCATAAAATTTTGCGATTAAGCCACTTTAAACTTAAAAACGCTCGCTCGATTAATCATCATTTTAAGTTTAGTTTTATAGTATAGTTTTAGTAAGAATTTATATGATTAAGGAACATAAAAATCAAAAATATGTTCCTTAATAAAGCTTAATGTTCCTTAATACTTTCGCAAAAGCGCATTTATGCTATTTTTATAAAAAGGAACATTAAAGATAACCCCCAACCTTTTAGCCTAATCTTAAAAAATGTTTTTTTGATTAAGGAACATTTTAAGTTTAGTTTTATAGTAGAGTTTTAGCAAGAATTTATATGATTAAGACACATAAAAATCAAAAATATGTGTCTTAATAAAGCTAAAGTATCTTAATCATCATCAAAATACCTTATTCTCGGTTTTGCGATTAAGACACATACAAAAAAAACAACACAAAGACGACCGTCAAACTTAAGAATTCGCTTCTTGATTAAGACACATATTAAGGTTATTCTTATATTTTAAAATATTTTTATATTGATATTAAATTTGCACTGAACCTTACCCACTATTTTTAACTGATCTATT
>NZ_CALHHT010000237.1 GCF_938031315.1 uncultured Campylobacter sp. | reverse complement strand
GTCAAATGGCGGTTTAAACGCCCCGCATTCAAACGGTGCGGGCGGCAATGGCGTAAATTTAAACGGCGCCGCAAAATCGGGCGGTAATAACGCAAAAGGCGCAAATTCTAGCGCCTCAGATGACAGCTATTCAGACGTTCAGAAAAAGAAAAAGCATAAAAAGCGCTCAAATATGCCAAAAAGTCTTACTGGCAACGAGCCGTGGCAAAAGGCGATGGACGATGCGATCGCGCAAAACAAGCTGATCCACGAGGAGCGCCTGCACCCGCTTAAAGACGCTAATCGCAGCGATGAGACGGTGCGTATCACGCCGCTTGGCGGACTGGGCGAGATCGGCGCGAATATGACCGTGTTTGAGACCAACACGAGCGCGATCATCGTAGACGTAGGCATGAGCTTTCCCGAGGAGAGCATGCTTGGGGTCGATATTTTGATCCCCGATTTTGATTATGTCCGCAAGATAAAAAATAAGATCAAGGGCATCCTCATTACCCACGCGCATGAGGATCACATCGGCGCGATGCCATATTTTTTCAAAGAATTTCAATTCCCGATCTACGCTACACCGCTTCCTTTAGGGATGATAAGCAATAAATTTGAAGAGCACGGCCTTAAAGCCGAGCGCAGCTACTTTCGTCCCGTGCAGAAGCGCCAGCTTTATCAGATCGGCGATTTTGAGGTCGAGTTTATCCATATAACACACTCGATTATCGATGCAAGCGCGCTTGCGATCACGACTAAGGCGGGCACGATCATCCACACGGGCGATTTTAAGATCGATCATACGCCGATCGACGGCTACCCGACCGATCTGAACCGCCTTGCGTATTACGGCGATCACGGCGTTATGCTTTTGATGAGCGATAGCACAAACTCGCACAAAGAGGGGATCACGAAGTCCGAAAGCTCGGTAGGCAAGACCTTTGATACAATATTTTCGAGCTGTAAGGGGCGTGTGATAATGAGCACCTTCAGCTCAAACATCCACCGCGTTTATCAGGCTATTGAGCGCGGCGTAAAATACGGCCGCAAGGTCTGCGTCATCGGACGAAGCATGGAGCGGAATTTATTTACCGCGATGGAGCTTGGCTACGTAAATTTAGACAAAAAAATCTTCGTCGATGCCGATCAGGTTTCCAAATATCCAGATAATGAAGTTTTAATCGTTACTACCGGCTCGCAGGGCGAGACGATGAGCGCGCTGTATCGCATGGCGACGGACGAGCACAAATACATTAAGATCAAATCCACCGATCAGGTAATCATCAGCGCCAAGGCGATCCCCGGCAACGAAAGCAGCGTCTCGACCGTGCTTAATTACCTGCTAAAAAGCGGCGCAAAGGTCGCGTATCAGGATTTTAGCGAGATACACGTAAGCGGGCATGCCTCGATCGAGGAGCAAAAGCTCATGCTGCGCCTGATAAAGCCGAAATTTTTCCTACCCGTGCACGGCGAATACAACCACATCGTAAAACACAAAGAGACTGCGATGGAGTGCGGCATAGAGGAGAAAAATATCTATCTGATGAACGACGGCGATCAGATGGAGGTTTGCGAAAAATATCTAAAGCGCGTCAAGACCGTCAAGACGGGCAAAGTCTTCATCGATAATCAGATCAACAAGCAGATATCCGACGAGATAGTCAAGCACCGTCAAAATTTAGCCGATGCGGGCGTCGCAGTCATCATCGCGCAGATCGACAAAAACGAAAAGAGGCTCATTCAGACGCGCGTAATTACCTATGGGCTCGTCGCCGAGAACCAAACGGCGCACTTTACCAAAGAGATGCAGGGCATCATCGAGCAGTTTTTGGCAAATTTAAAAGATGAGTTTTTGCTCGATCACTGGGCGCTGGAGGGCAAGATTCGCCAGGCCGTGCGAAAGCACATCTTTAGAAAGATCAAAAAATATCCGACCATCGTGCCGGTGATCTATTTGATGTAAGCGCGCTAAATTTAGCGCGCAAGAGGGCTTTGATCTGCGGCGGACGGGTGAAATTTTGTGGTGCCGATGAGTTCTTGAGCGTGAAATTTTGCGATGTGAGCGAGTTTTTCGGCACGGAATTTTAAAGCGGCGAGTAAAATTTCTAGCGCAATTTCGGCGTAAAGTAAAATTTAAAGCGTGTCTAGCAAGGCCGCGGCGAGCGGGTAGGGCGGCGTGCGATTTTGTAGAGTAGAATTTCGCGGCGTAAATTTCAAAGGCGCGAAATTTCGGCTAGCGTAAATTTAGGCGCGGCGCAAAGAGGCGCAAAATAGAAGCAAATTTTAAAAAGAAGGTTGAATGAGTGAAATTTTAGATACGGCACGAGAGGTGCTAAGGCTCGAAGGAGCGGAGCTTTTGCGGCATGCGGATCTTATCGGCGGCGAAATTGAGCGAGCTGTAAACTTGATCCTAGCTTGCAAGGGCAAGGTAATCGTCACCGGCGTGGGTAAGAGCGGTCACATAGGCGTTAAGATCGCTGCGACGCTTGCCAGCACCGGCACGCCGTCGTTTTTCGTCCATCCTACCGAGGCGCTGCACGGCGATCTGGGTATGATCGGTAAGGGCGATATGGTGCTTGCGATCAGCTTTAGCGGCGAGAGCGAGGAGCTGGTTAGAATTCTACCTCATCTCAAACGCTTCGGCGTAAAGATCATCGCGATGGCGCGCGATAAAAACAGCTCGCTCGGCAAGGTTAGCGATGAGTTCATAAGCCTAAATATCGTCAAAGAGGCCTGCCCGCTAGGCGCCGCGCCGACGGTTTCTACGACGCTAACACTTGCGTTAGGAGACGCGTTAGCGATCTGTTTGATGAGACGGCGCAGATTCGGCAAAGAAGATTTTGCAAATTTTCATCCCGGCGGAAGCCTCGGCAAGCGACTCTTCGTCAAAGTAAAAGACGTAATGCAAAGCAAAAATTTACCGGTCGCAAAGCGCAACGCCAGCCTAAAACAAGCTATCGACGTTATGACGCACGGAAAGCTCGGCACCGTTTTGTTAGTGGACGAAAAAGGCGCGCTCGAGGCGATTTTAAGCGACGGCGATCTGCGCCGCGCTCTGATGCGAGAGGATTTTGACATCAATGACGGCGCGCTAAAATATGCCACCAAAAATCCTAAAATGCTGGACGATAAAAATATGCTCGCAATAGATGCGCTAAATTTGATCGAGCAGTTTAAAATTCAAGTCCTGCCCGTGGTCGAAAACGGCGCGCCCGTGGGGATATTGCATATCCATGATCTAACGAGTCTGGGGCTAAAATAATGCAAAAGATGCGTCTGAATAAATTTATCTCTCATAACACCGGCTACTCACGTCGTGAGGCGGACGAGCTGATTAAGCAGGGCAAGGTTAGCATTAACGGCCGCGTCGTTAGCGATTTTATAGAGGTTAGCGGCGAGGAGAAGATCCGCATCGGCTCGCGCCTCATCAAGCCTAAGACGGAATTTACGATGATCGTTTATAACAAACGCAAAGGCGAGTTAGTTACTAAAAAGGACGATCGCGGCAGGCGGACGATTTACGATAGCTTGCCGGAGGGGTTTAGTAGATTTGTTAGCGTGGGGCGTTTGGATTTCGCAAGCGAAGGGCTTTTGCTGCTAACCGATGCGCCAGCGATCGCTACGGCGCTGATGAGCAGCGACATCGAGCGAGAGTACTATCTAAAGGTAAAAGGCGAGGTAGGGGATGAGGTCGTAACGGCGATCCGCGAGGGCTTTTTCGCTGCAGATGCGAGCAAGGGCGCGCACGCCAAAAGCAAGATCAAATCGATGGAATTTAAGCCCTTTTTAGGCTACCGCATAATGCCTAGCAGCGGCGGTTATACGAAGATAAAGGCGATCATCAACGAGGGTCAAAACCGCGAGCTGCGTAGATTTTTCGGCTATTTTGATCTGGACGTCGTGGAGCTTAAGCGCACGGCGTTCGGTAGAATGACGCTTGGGATGTTAAAACCCGGCAAATGGCGCTATTTCGATCAGAGCGAATATGAAGATCTGCGCGATTTTTTGAAAGAAAACAAAATCCGCTATTAAATTTAAGGAGGCGAAATGAGTTCAAAAACAAACGCCGCGCGTGTACTGGACGGTCTGAAAATCCCCTACGAGATCAAAGAATATGCGGTTGATCCTTTAAATTTAGACGCGGTGCATGTGGCAAACAGCGTGAGCGAGCCGATCGAGCGGGTTTATAAAACGATAGTTTGCACGGCGGATCACGAATACGTCGTAGCCTGCCTACAAGGCGATCTAAATTTGGATCTCAAGGCGCTCGCGCATATTTGCGGCGCGAAGCGTTGCGAGCTGATGGATTTGAAGGATTTGCAAAAGGTCACGGGCTACGTCAGGGGCGGCTGCTCGCCGCTTGGGATGAAAAAGCACTTCCGCACCTTCATCGATGAAAAAGCGCTAACGCAGGAGAAAATTTACGTTAGTGCAGGCGTACGCGGAAAACAGATCGCTCTCGCGCCGAAGGATCTCGCAGTCGCAACCGAAGCGCAAATTTGCAAAATAACACATGATTAACGTGGCGTTGCTTTTGCTGCCGCTTGCGTAAGTAACGCCGGCGGCAAGCTAGCCAAAATTTACGCTGCGAAATTTAGACTTTTAAAATTTGGCGTTGCGCCGTTTATTAAAATAAGCTCCTGCGCGCCGAGAAAATACAAATCAAATTAGTTTTATAAATTTTATTGTTAAAATTCTAAGTACTGCGCGCCGCAAAATATCTCAAGCGAGATGATGAGTACGCGGAGCACAAAGCAAACCTATTTAAAACCGCATGCTTTGCACTCGCTGTATTTTGCTCGCTATAGATTTAGCCTTGCGACGCTCAGCATTATTTGCGATAAAATTTTAAAATTTCATCGCAAATTTTATACGCCTCGCGCCTATTTTTTGAAAAGCTCAGAGACGTTCGGGGCTTGCTTTTCTTGCTCGCTAGCGGCAAAGAATTCCGCTTTGACGAAGTTAAAAACGTTAGCGATGATGTTAGTAGGAAACATCTCGCAAGCGTTATTATAGACCGTAACGGCGCCGTTATAAGCGCGCCGTGCGGCACTGATCTGCTCCTCGCACTCGCCTAACGCGTTTTGTAGCTTGGCAAACGATTCGTTAGCCTTGAGGTTTGGATACGCCTCTACCGCAACGCGGATCTGCCCCAAAAGGCTTGAAATTTCGCTATTTAGCTTAAATTTATCCGCGTTAGAGGCCGCGCTAATCGCTTGCGAGCGAAGTTCGCTAACGCGCGTTAGGACTGCGTTTTCATGCGACATATACTCACGCACGGTACTTACTAAATTCGGGATGAGGTCGTAGCGCTTTTTAAGCTGTGTATCGACGGTGGAGGCGATATTTCGCACCTGGTTACGCTTGGCGATGAACGAGTTATAAACGCCCACTAACGCCAAAACTAACAAAACTATGACGACTAATAAAATCAAAGCCGCATTCATTTTCTCTCCTTTTTAAGGCGTTTCAATTAAAAATAAGAATATTTGGCTATAATCCGCAATTCTTTCTCGTCACGGTAGCTCAGCTGGTTAGAGCGCTGGTCTCATAAGCCGGAGGTCGGGAGTTCAAGTCTCCCCCGTGACACCATCAAATCACGAACTTCGCCTTTTAATGTAAGCCTTTGCTTTAAATTTAGCGTAATTTTATCATAGGAATTATTAAATTTACATTGTAGAGCGGTTTTCGGCACGGCGGTTGAAATTTTAAATTTGCCGGCCCGGTACAAGCTCATATAATGAGAGCCTGCGCCGGGCTATAGGGCGCTTTTATATTAGTATCTATATTCGATACTTAAAAGCGCGGTGCGACCTCGAGCCGAGTTGTTAAAAATTGTTATATCGTCGTTAAATACTTGATTGGAATACGACGAGTTATATGTGTAGAGCGCATCCATATAGTTTTTATCAAAAACGTTTTGCACTTCGAGCTTAAATGTTAAATTTTCAATCGGTTTATAGGTCGCATACATATCAAAAATCGTAGGGATGCTCGGTAAATCCTGCGTTTTTATAGATTTAAATTCCGCACCGTTCGTAGTATACGTAAATAACGGGTTCATTCTTTTTGCTTTGCCCGTGATTTTGGCTATGCTACCTATCGTTAGTTTTTCATCGAAAAATCTTACTCCCGCATCGATAGTGGCGTAGTACTTCGGAAGCTCGCTAAATTGCGATACGCCGCTTGAAGGTCCGTTCGTCCAATCCACCGCCGTACTGTCGGAGAGTGGATACGACGCCTTTTGACGAGAGTAGGTGGCGGTAGTATAAAAGTATCCTGCGTCATACATCAGCTCGATCTCAAAACCCCTAAGCGTCGCATCTCCATTCAGGCGCGTAAGATACATCGTATCGGGACTGCCGTTATCGTCGTAAAAAAGCATGAGCCTGTCGTAAATATAGTTTTTTACCTTGCTACGATAGTAGGTAAGCTTAAACCCAAAAACGTCGTCGTTCGCGATTAATCCATGCTTATGGGAATTAAATCCCAACTGAAACGTCTTTGCGGTTTCCGGTTGCAAAAAGGTATTGATATCTTCATAAACCGTGCCCGAGTGAAAAAGCTCCTGAACGTTTAACGCGCGGGTACTTTTGGAGTAGCCGATAAACGGCGCGAAAAGTTCGTGCAAGCTTACGCCGTTCATA
>NZ_CALHHT010000236.1 GCF_938031315.1 uncultured Campylobacter sp. | reverse complement strand
ACTATCGCAGAGATAGAAAAATGCAGAGCTCAAAGGCTCGGTAGCGGCTGGAGCCTGAAAGGAACGAAGAGTTGAAGCTTAAGGATTTAATAAATCTAAGCGCCGAAAACTACAGCGCGAGCTCTTTGCGCGAACTACACGCAAAGATGAGCGCCGCCATGCCTGCCCTTGTACGCGTAGGTCTACGCTCGGTGCGTCGCGATGAAATAAAGGGCGGGCAACTCATAAAGGGCTGGGTATTTTATGTGAGCTTTTACTACGGAGGCAAAAGGGAGTGCAAAGAGATCGCCTGTTTCGGCAGGCTTCATATCTGCGCCGATGAAACGATGGCAAGCGATTCGTATATTGAGAAAATTTTAAAGTATTTAAGAGAAGCATAGCATTTATCAAGCCCTCTGCGAGGGTTTACATAAGCGCTAAAGCTTAAATTCAAAAAGGAAGGAGCGGAAAATATGGATAAACGAACGGCGCGACTTTGCTTCGTAAGCTCGCCTTATGCAAGTATCCCGTGTAAGCATGAGCGAGATCGCGACTACTATGCCCGCAAGCTTGCCGAGCAGGCCTGCGCCATCGTGCGCGCCAACGGCTATGAGCCCATCTCGCCCGTGCTTGCATGGATGGGGGTGTATAGCGAGCTGGAGCGCGAGCGAATAATGAAAAACTGCGAGGAGCTCCTCTCGGTATGCAGCTACTACTACTTTTTTGCCTGCGAAGGCAGCGAAAATAGCAAGGGCATGGCATACGAGCGAGAGCTTGCAAGACAGCTCGGCGTGAGGGAGCTGAAATTTAGCTTGTTTGACGAGTGAGGGCGGTAAGGTGCGGATCGTAAAGAAGAATAAAAATAACCTTCCGATCTGCCTACGATACGGCTACGTGCTGAGTTACGGCCTAGCCAAAAAATTTAAAATTTTAGGAGTAATACCATGGAAATCAAAAGTTTCGCAGATGTCGATAACGCGCTAAAGCGAGTATGTGAGCTTGAGGTGGCTTTGACCGATATAAACGGAGAGATAACGCTAAAGTGCAACGAGATCAAGGATGCACAAAAAGCCCGGGTCGAGAAGCTGGACAGCGAAAAGAAATATATCGAAGCTCAAATCACGGCTTTTTGTGAGAGCAATAAGGCGGAGTTCGCCGAAAAGCGCAGTAAGGATTTCACCTTCGGTAAGATAGGCTATAAGCTCAGTAAAAGCGTAAGCTTGCCGCGCATCAAAGAAAAGGTCGAGAAGCTCATCAAAGCGCTAAAGAGTTATAAGCTTGATGATTGCATCACGTACGAGGAGACTATAAACAAAGACGCGATCTGCGAGCTTGATGACGCAAGCCTCGTTAAACTAGGTCTAAAGCGCACGGTTAAAGATAACTTCCGCATCGAGACCAAGATAGAAAATTTGCAAAGCGCAAATGTCTAAAAAGGATAGCAGATGAAAAACGACTCGCTAACTTCAAAAGAGAGCATGTTTCAAATATACTGGAGCAAATTTAAAGGCTCAAGAGATAATAAAAATAGGCTTTTGCCTAGATACGTAAGAAGAGCAAAGCTCCAAAACTTTGTTAAAGGGCGTTAAGCCCTTTATAAAAATGTCTAATGGGAGAATATAAAATGACGAGGACAGAAATGATCGAGATTATGCAAGCCTACGAGAGAGGTGAGGAGATAGAAATAAAGGAAAACGAAAAAGAGGACTGGAAGGAAATAAAATATCCATTTTGGGTTTGGGAAAATTTTAAGCTTCGTATCAAGCCAAAAGAAAAACAGCCGAAATTCAAAATAGGTGACGTGCTCGTTAGGCTAGAGTATGGATGCAAACCTCTTGGAAGATGCGATATCCACCAAATAATTAAAATAACCGATAAATTCACGCTCGAAATCGAAAGCGGTATAAAAGTTTGCTTTGATGAAGAATACCTCAATAGCAATTTCATCAAGTCAGATGACGTCCTTTGGTTTTGGGAGTACCAAGAATCTGATGGCAAGTGGAACACAACGCCTCGCAGATATACGAAAGAAGCGCTAAAAGAATATCTTAAAGATCCTTCGACTGCTACTCCTCTTTACGCGCTTGGGTTTAGGCTGGCAAATAAATAATTTTAAAGGGCTTTAAGCCCTTTAACAAGCCTTTAAAGCTGATTTTAAAGACTTGTTAAAGAGTTTAAATTTAAAGGAAAGAGATGACCCATATCGCAACGCTTTCGGGCGGTAAGGATAGTACGGCGATGCTAGATTTGTTACTGCGCGACAAAAAGCCGCTCGATCATATCGTTTTTTATGATACTTTGCACGAATTTGCGGCTATGTATGAATACATCGCCAAGCTCGGCGAGTATTTTCGGGCGCGATACGGCAAGGAGATCACGATACTAAAGCCTGCGATGAGTTTTGAGGAGTGTGTTTTCGGACGCATTAGCAGAGGCGAAAACAAAGGAGCCATTCGGGGTCTCCCCGCTCCGCAGACGCAGGGCTTTTGTGCGTGGCGGAGAGAGGCGAAAGTTGCGCCATTCGAGCGTTGGCTCAAGGCCCAGAGCTTTGACGAGTATAAGATCTATATCGGCTACACTACAGACGAAACCCGTCGCAGAATGGACGGCAATGAGTTTTTGTATCCGCTCATCGACGACTACAATATGAGCGAAGCAGACTGCACGGCGTATCTGAAAGAGCGCGAGATGGAAAATCCGCTATATAGATACTTCAGCCGCACGGGCTGCTATTTTTGTCCTGCGCAGTCAAAGCGCGCCTTCTATCAGGTATGGAAAAACTTCAAACCTGAATGGGAGTATATGAAGCGGATCGAAGCTGAGCTTCTCGCTTTACGAGATGGCGGCGAAGCAGTATTGAATACGTCGTGGTTTGCGGGAAATTTAACCTGCACGGATATGGAGGCAGAATTTATCCGCCTAAGCAGGCAAGGTTCTTTGGCGTTTGACGACGAACCGCTTAAAGACTGCTTCTGCAAAATTTAAAGGATAGGCGATGGCAGAGTTAAAATTCAAGGCGTTTTTGCGTTGCAATCAGAGACTGGCAAACGGAATAACGCTTGGATATGAGAAATTTCCAAAAGGAATATATGAAGTAATGGATCTAAATTTCGCGAATGAAATAGCTACGCTTTGGAGCGAAAAAGAACAAACCAGCTTCGAGGTTTCTTTTCGTAAAATCGAGCTAATGCAATATACAGGTGTAAATGACAAAAACGGCAAAGAAATTTATACGGACTTCTTCGTTAGGTGGGGATTGCGCACTTATAAAATTTGCTTTGATTGCGGATTTTATATGCACGACCTAAGCAGGATAAACCCGGATTATCCAATTACAAAGGAGTTTAAAAAGGCTTCAGATGAGTTTGAAGTCATCGGCAATATTTACGAGAACCCAAATTTGGAGATTAAATAATGCAGCTCTTTTTGATATTTGCGAGCACGATATTTATCACACTGAGCATTACGGCGATAGTAGCGCTAATAATACTGAAAGATTAAGAAAGACGGGCACCGATATGAACGAAAACGATATATTCGACTTTTTACAAAGCTCGAGTCTAAAAAGTGAAAGCTTTAACGAGAAAATCGAATTTTTAATAGAGGATTTTTTAGTAAAACGGCTTATTACGCTTATTTATGCCGACGGCGGCACGGGTAAAAGTTATATGGCATTCGCGCTGGCTAAAAGGCTCTGCGAGGAAAGCCAGAGAGTGTTTTTCATTGATTACGATAATCCCGTCGGAGTACTAAAGCAGCGCGGAGTAGACCGACTCCTCATAAATCGCTTTCCAAATCTCAGCTACATTCAGCGCTCAAGTATCGAAATGGACGGCTTCGAGCTCGTGATGAAGCTGGAAGAAAGCGCGATCGGCAAAGCGTATGAGGGCTGCGTTTTCATACTCGATAGCCTACGCGATTTCGTGGATATAAATAACGATAACCGCGTAAATAGGCTATTTGCAGCACTTAAAAATTTGCGCGAAGCCGGCGCTACGATCTTGATTCTGCACCACTCCAATAAGGATGGGCGCAACTACCAAGGCAGCAATCATATCAGAAATTCGCTTGACGTGATGTATCATCTCATCAAGCGCCCCAGCCCGCAAAACGAGCTCAATTTTTTATGCGAAGTAGCGAAGGAGCGCGCAGGCGTAAAGGATGGCGGCTTTTGCGTGGATCTAGCAAGCTTACAGCTAAAAGAGCTTGATCTGCAGCTTGCGCGGATGAGCGAATACGAGCTCGGTTTCACCGCTGAGATCAGGCGCGCGCTGGAGCTTGGCGAACTAAATAAAACCGAGCTTTTAAACGGCGCAGGCTATGCGAAGGACGATAAAACCGCCCGCGATTGCCTAGATAAATTCGACGGCAAATTGTGGTATAGCCGCAAGGTTGGCAAGAGCGTAATATATAGTTGCAGGCAACCGGCTACAACTGATACAACTATTACAACTATGCGTAGTGGGGGGGCTTTTCGATGAAGATAAATAAGAAAGATGAGCTAAAAAAATACTACATCAAAATGATCCACACGCTCAAGCATAACTATTTCGTGGATGATGAATGTCGCAGGGTGTATCTACAGGCGGAATTCGGCAAGAATAGCCTAAAAGACCTCAATATCGATGAGCTCAGAAAGGTTTTGGCGGTAGTCGGCTATAAAAGCAAATTCGAGCCTAAATTCAAACGAAGCAGCGCTAAAGATACGACCGCGCAAACGGGCGGAGTGCCAAGGGAAATCGCTAAAAAAGACCCCCTAAAGGCTACGCAAAAGCAGCTTGATACCATCGTAGGCATTTGGAATAGGATCGCAAGAGTAAAAACGGGGCTTGCGCTGCGACTTTTTATCGAGCGAATAACCGGCAGGCTGGTATTTTGCCTTTGGTATCTAAGCCGCAGCGAAGCCACGGACGTGATTATCGCTCTACGAAAGATGCAAGGAGCGTACTTTGCTGATAAATAATTTCGATCTATTCGTTGAATTCTATAACTGCGTTAAAGATAGCGAAAGTATGGCCGACGTGCTCAAAGAATACGGCGGAGCCAATATCTACGTGCCGAGTTACAAAAGCACCTTTCGAAATCGCGACATCATTAAAGATTATGAAGAAGGGGTGGCTGCAGGAAAGCAAAGCACCGTAATAATCCGAGAGATCGCCGCTAAATATGGGCTAAGCTACAATGGTGTCTGTAGCATAATAAGAGAAGCAGCAATACGAGAAATTTGACGCCGAACTTCAAACAGTATATAATCTACGGGAGAAATTTAAGGATTGCCCGTGGACAAATACGAGGAAAATAAATTAAAAAGTAAATTTGATGCGAAACAGAGAAAAGCGAGCACTCTTGCTCAATCCTTCATGTATGCAATAGATGATGGTATCGGTTTTGACGAGTGGATAAAGAAGGAGATTGCCCTACTTTCGTTCCTTGGTTTCGTAAAAGATATAAAAATAATGCAAAAGAATGGGAAAACCAAACAAAAACTTATTTTTCAAGACGGACTAGAGATATTATTTAATTTCGCCAATAGATTATATTATGCGAAAAGACGCTATGATAGCCAAATGAAAAGTCTCGGAAAATATTTTCGATACGTAGCCGTTATAGATAATTTAACAAATCAAGCGCATGCAAGTATCCATAACATTATTTTACCGAAAATGGATCCATTTTGGGATAGATTTTATCCGCCGAACGGGTTAAAATGCAGATGCCAAGTTCAGGTTTTAACGGATACCGAGGTAGCCGCAAAAGGATACACCATCACTACAGATAGTTCAAATTTAAATACCGACGAGATACTTGAAAGCGAATTTTTTGCAGAAAATTTTGGCAAGCTCGGATTGAAAGTGGATCTGATAGAGCCTTTTATACAAATTTGTGAGCTTGATTATATTCCTTTAAAATAGGCCTAATTCCTTGTTTCGTACTCTCCGTTAAATTTTTTTGATGAAATTTATCATCTGCGTTTTGATGATTTTTTGTATATCGCTTTGAAGCTTGCCGCCCTTATTGACGGGCAGAAACGGACGAGCCGGGATAAAAATATTTTTGCTTCGCCCCGCTTTATGGGTGCCGAATTGATGCACCAGCCCATAGGCAAAACCTTTATGCTTTGAGTTATTTGATACGATCACTCTTTTGCTGGTTGCGTCCACTACCCATTTATCCGCCAAATATCCGTCACGACGTAGAATTTTATCGGACTTGCCTTTTCGCTTCTTTTGCGCGACGGTGCTCGGCTTTAAAGCGGCCCATTTTTGCCCGAACGGGCTTTTTTCATCCTCGAAGCTATCCTTGATCGAATTTGCGATGATATTACCGATCGTATGCATCAAAGGCTCAGTATTGTGCCCCAATTCGGCCAGCCCTTTTAGCTTTCTTTGCACCGCCTCTAGGCCCGTAATCTCTATCATTTGACTTTGCCTTTAAAATTTATTATAATACCCGTAAAAGTAGCCTCGATGGCGTCAGTGTGCGTAGACGGACGTTATGCGTTGGCATAGCGGTTATCGCGGGTTCGACTCCCGCCGAGCTACTTTATCTTTTTGATTTCGCCCTTTTCAATCAAATCCTCAATCGTTTTTTTATCATTTTTATCAAGCGTTATTACGTAGTTGCTTTGCTTGAATTTCTTAATTATTTTACTTATTTCGATGGGGATTAAATTTATCTTTGAGCCGTCTTTTTTGTCCTCAAAAATAAACAGAATATTTTTGTGCTTTTTGCGTAGATCCGTATAAGCGTTGTTTTCGTTATCCAGCACCGAAACTATCTCGCGCATCTCCTCTATCCTAAGGGCATGATCGTAGCCCTCTTTACGCTTCGGGGCTGCGTGGGACAGATGCTTTTTTGTGATGATTATGCCGCCGCTTTGCACATCTGCGCCTAAAATTTCGCTTGCTTTCTTTGCTAAAAAAGCATTCAAAAAGCCCACCTGCACCATATTGATCGGCGTTTTTGGATTGTCTTTTACGATGATCTCATCTATCGCATCCTCAAGCCCGCTTCTCCATACATGCAGATCTCTTTCGTGTCCAAAGCCCGCTAAACGCTCTTTTAACTTTTGTCGCGCAGTCTCCGCAGTAACGGCGCCTAGCGCCTCTTGTTTCTTTTCGATAAAAATTTCATCCAAATGATCCATTTTGCCTGGGTTGTAAGCAAAATCATCCTGCGCTACGCTTGGCAAAAACGAGCCGTCTGCAAGCGG
>NZ_CALHHT010000235.1 GCF_938031315.1 uncultured Campylobacter sp. | reverse complement strand
ACGGGGTAAGCGCCGCAAACTCGCCTGCACAGGTATCTACTTCGTTGTATTCAAGGTCGATGCCCTGTCTGGCGCAGGCAAAATGGATGTCGTTTTGCGTAAGGCCCAGACTATCTTTTTTGTTGATTAAATTTGCGATCATCTTATCGCTAAAGCCCCAGCTCTTAGCCTGTCTCAAAAGCGCCGCGTCGTTGATGATCTCCATATCGATGCGCTCTTCAAATTTAACGATCTGCTCGATCTGGCTCAAAAACCAACGATCAATCTTGCTAAGTTCGTAAATTTGATCCACGCTCATACCTGCTCTAAAGCCCTGAGCGATGTATAAAATTCTATCTTGCTGCGCGTTGCGAAGCCCGAATATGAGATCCTTTTCGCTTAAATTTAACTCTACGAAGCCGAAGTAGCCCTTCTCCAGCGAGCACAGCGCCTTTTGGATACTCTCTTTAAAGCTACGCCCGATCGCCATCACCTCGCCGATGCTTTTCATCGCAGTGCCGAGATAGGGGTTTGCACCGGGGAATTTCTCAAACGCAAAACGCGGAATTTTAGTCACGATATAATCGATCACCGGCTCGAAGCTCGCAGGCGTGCCGGTGATGTCATTTTTGATCTCATCCAGGCTAAAGCCCACCGCCAGCATCGTAGCGACCTTGGCGATCGGATAGCCCGTGGCTTTGGACGCAAGAGCCGAACTGCGGCTTACGCGCGGGTTCATCTCGATGACGATCATGCGACCAGTTTGCGGATTTACCGCAAACTGCACGTTTGAGCCGCCCGTATCCACGCCGATCTCGCGCAAAATTTTAAAACTCGCGTCGCGCATCGCCTGGTATTCTTTATCGGTAAGCGTTAGAGCGGGCGCAACCGTGATGGAATCGCCCGTATGCACGCCCATAGGATCAAAATTTTCGATCGAGCAGACGATGATGCAGTTGTCCTTGTGATCGCGGATCACCTCCATTTCGAACTCTTTCCATCCAAGCAGGCTCTCTTCGATCAAAATTTCATTTATCGGGCTCACGTCTAGCCCGTTTTGCGCGACCTCTTTAAACTCGTCGATATTGTATGCCACACCGCTGCCTGCGCCGCCTAGGGTGTAGCTAGCGCGGATAATGAGCGGAAAGCCGATCTCATTTGCAGCAGCCATCGCCTCTTCGATATTGTAGGCGTATTTGGATTTAGGCAGATCCATTCCAATCTTAATCATCGCCTCTTTAAATTTTACCCTATCCTCGCCCTTTTTGATCGCTTCGGGATTTGCGCCTAGAAATTTCACCCCCGCTAGCTCGCCGCTTTCGTAAGCCTCCATCGCGACGTTTAGCGCGACCTGTCCGCCCATCGTAGGCAGGATCGCATCGACGCCCTCGCGCTTTATGATACGCAAAATGCTCTCTTTGGTGATCGGCTCGATATAGGTAGCGTCGGCAAAATCGGGATCGGTCATAATGGTAGCGGGGTTTGAGTTTATTAGCACTACGCGGTATCCGAGGCTCTTTAGCGTCTTAGCAGCCTGCGTGCCGCTGTAATCGAACTCGCACGCCTGGCCGATTACGATCGGACCGCTACCGATCAGCAAAATCGTCTTAATATCATCTCTTTTGGGCATCAATTTTCCTTTGTAACGACATACAAAAACGCCGGCATACTCGGATTTACGTATGGCTCTAGTACGGCGCTTTTGTATAACTTTCCGTTTTGAATCTCTTTAACCTTCCCCACCGGCACGCCGGCAAAGAAAATTTCATCCTTCCCGCTCGTAAAGACCTCATCGCCCACCTTGGGATCAAGCCATTGCGGGATGTATCTGACTACGAGCTCGTTATTTTCGCCGCCTGCGACGCCAGGAATTTGAGTATCTCCTATGAAAACGGAGAAGTTGCTCTTTTCGTCGCGCTGTAAGATCGCAAGCGGGCGCCCGTCTTTATTCACTAAAATTCCTGCGGTCTTGCCTTCGCTGATCAGGCCGTAAACCTTGCTCGGGTTAAAATTTTCAAAATTTACGAAGAATTTGTTGTAGTCATTTAAATTTGCATAGCTCAGCGCCTTTACGAGCTGAACTTTGGGCTCGTAAACGGAGCTGTTTTTATCGATCAAAATTTTATTCAGCTCGCCCGCGAACGTGCTAAGCAGCATCGCCGATTTTTTCAGCTCGGCGTTCTCTTCTCTTAGAGCCTTGATCGTCTCGGCTTGGTTAAAATGCTCGTTCACGGCGCTTTTAATCCTGCCGCTTACGCCGTAATACGCCTCTAAAATTCCGCCGGAAAATCCGATAAATTTACCGTGGATATATGAGCCGAACGTAAGCGAAACGGCCACTAACAAGACTGCGACGAGAAGCAGTTTGAGATTAGTCATTTGCCGTTTGTTTTAGCGTTTTGATCTCTTCTAGGGCTTTACCGGTGCCGTTTGCGACGCACAGAAGCGGCTCATCTGCTACAAAAACCGGAAGCTTCACCGTGTCGCTTAGATACTTATCCAATCCTCGAATAAGCGCGCCGCCGCCCGTTAGCACGACGCCGTTTTCGACGATATCGGCGGCGACTTCGGGCTGGATGCTTTCTAGCACAAATTTCAGCGCGTCCGCGATCTCTCTTATCGAATCTTTAATCGCCTCTCTTACGTCTTCGCTCGTAAGATCGACCGAGCTTAAAAGCCCGCTGATCTGGTCTTTTCCTTTAACGGCATAGGTTAGATCTTTTTGCTGCTGCACTGCCGTACCGATTTTTATCTTGATCTCCTCTGCCGCGCGCTCCGAAATAAGCAGGCTATATTTTTCCTTGACGTAGTTAACGATACTTGCGTCAATCTTATCGCCCGCGACGCGGACGGATTTGGCGCTGATAATACCGCCTAAAGATATAACGCCGATCTCGGTGGTGCCGCCGCCGATATCTACGACCAGCGAGCCGCGCGCTTCATTGACCGGCAAACCCGCACCGATCGCCGCAGCCATCGGCTCTTCGATTAGATAAACCTCGCGCGCGCCCGCTATCATTGCACTTTCGCGCACGGCTTTGCGCTCGACCTGAGTTAGCCCGTAAGGAACCGAGATGATGATGCGCGGGCTTACGAAAAAGCGGCGCTTGTGGGTCTTTTCGATGAAATACCTAATCATCTTCTCCGTCATATCAAAATCCGCGATAACGCCGTCCTTCATCGGGCGCACCGCTTCGATGTCGCCCGGAGTGCGTCCTAGCATCTCTTTGGCTTCGGCGCCCACGGCGATGATCCTTTGCTTGCCGTAGCGTTCGTTTTGTACCGCGACGACGCTCGGTTCGTTGATGATGATGCCTTTATCTTTTAGCAGCACAAGCGTGTTTGCCGTGCCTAGATCAATACCCATATCCCTAGAAAATAATCCTAGAATCGAATCAAGTAACATTTATCCCCTTTATGCAGTTAAATTTTGTTTTACAAGTATCGGCTTGGAGACGCCGTCTACGACCTCTTTCGAGATGATGACATCATAGCCTTTAAGCTCAGGCAGATCAAACATAATATCGATCATGATCTCCTCGATTATGCTGCGAAGTCCGCGCGCACCGGTTTTGCGCTTGATCGCAAGGCTCGCGACCTCTCGTAGCGCGTCGTCGTCAAATTTTAAATTTGCGCCGTCTATCGCAAAGAGCTTTTGATATTGCTTTAAGATCGCGTTTTTCGGCTCGGTTAAAATTCTAACCATCGCCTTTTCGTCGATCTCATTTAGCGTAGCCACTACGTGCAATCGCCCGATGAGCTCGGGGATTATGCCGTAATGCACCAGATCGTCGGCCTCGACCATGTTTAGCAAATTTAGGCTCTCTTTTTTACTGCGCTTGGTTTGGTTAAACCCTAACACGTTCTG
>NZ_CALHHT010000234.1 GCF_938031315.1 uncultured Campylobacter sp. | reverse complement strand
TGCCGCAGGATCGGCAGTAGCGGGTAATATCCCATTGCGCTTTGTCGCACCGCTATCAATATCTGCGCGGATCTGCACGCTTACGGGGGCAAATTTCTTAAGTCCTGCGCCTTCGTTGCAGGCGATCACGCCCGTTTCGCTGGAGCCGTAAATATCGACGATGCGGGCATTGCTAAGCGCGCGCAACCCATCTCGGATCGCAGGACTTAGCGGCGCACCCGCGCTAAAAATGGTGCTCAAAGGTGCTATGTTTGCAGCATCTGCGTGTTCGCACAGCGCGCCGAGCACCGTGGGCGAGCTGATCAGCACGGCGCCCGCAAGATCGGCTGCGAGGATGATTTCAGGGTAGTTTAGACCGCCTTTTTGCGTGCGCGAGCCGCAAAGCAGCGGCACGAAGATGCTAAAGGTAAGCCCGAACATATTTTGGTGCGAGACGCCCGATAGAAATCGATCGCTTGCGCAAAGGCCGAATCTTTCTATCAAAAATTCCGCCTCCAAAACCATATCGCGCAGGCTTTTTTCGATATTTTTCGCCTCGCCCGTCGAGCCCGAAGTTTTGATATAAAATTTTTGATCGGCGCGCAGCAGATGCAAAGAGACATCCTCTTGCTCGTACGGCGCGTGATTTTGCGGCGCGTTTTTAGATGAAATTTTAGGCGCGGATTTTCCCGTATCGCGAGACGAAATGTTTTCTAAATCATGAGGGCTGAATTCGTCTAAATTTTGCGCTGCGGCGAGATTTGGAATTTTCACGTCGCCGCCGAGATGAAATTCACCGCTAAATTTGGGCTCTCGTAGCAGTACGGGCGCAAAACCCGCAATCAGCGCGCCGAAAAAAAACGCAATGAACTCCGCCGCATCCTCGCCGTAAATTTCGATCATCGGCGCGTTTTTTTGCTCTTGCGTCTGCGCTGTTTGTGTGGCGTGCACGGTATCTGTGCCGCCGCTAGAATTTTCCGCGTCGTTGAAATTTACGCTTCTGTTAGAATTTTCCGCATCTTTTAAATTTACATTTGCCGCGCCGCTTTGGAGTTTATCCGCGCCTTTTAAGTTTGCCGCTTCGCTCTGCTTGCATCCAGTTTTTGCCAAATCGCGCGCAAGAGCTGCCGCGGCAAGGATTTCGCACTCGTAAGGCTTCAAAGAATTAATCAAATTTTTTAACATAAAATTTCCTAAAAATCATCTCGCCGCCGATCAGCGCGCCGATGAGGACGTATGAGATCGCGCCGCAATAAACGCTCCAATAAATTTTATCTCGCGGTAGCAGCAGCGCCGCGCTAAGCAGGCCGTTTAGCACGAAAAATCCGAGCCAAATTTCGGTCAGCTTGCGCGTGTAGGCGCGGCCGTGCTCGTTGAGACCCGGCTGCTTCAAAAGCGCCAGGCGCGTGATCGCGGGCGTCGATCTTAGGCTGAGCGCGAAAAGCGCCGCGAGCGAGAAATTTATTATGAGCGGATACAGATACGCAAGACCGCCAAATATGGCGCACAGCACAAAAAATGCCGCGCACGCGCCCTTAATAGCGCGATCTTTACTTTCAAAAACAGCTCGCGCTCCCCATAGCGCGCTCATCGCCGCGAGCAAGCAGACCCGCGCGCCGCCGTGCAAAAAATAGAGGCCGAAAGGGTAAAACACGCTTAAAATTACGGTAGCTGTTTTTAAAAATATCGTTCGTCGCAATCTTTGTAATCCTTAAATTTAGCCGCAAGGGCTTGGTTTTTACCGCGGCAGCTTTAGCTTCGTCACAGCGTTGGGCTTTGCTGCGGTAGTTTTGGTTTTTGTTACGGCGGTTAGGCTCTTGCCGCGGGCGATTTACCGCACTTCGATACTTTAAATTTAGCTTCGGCGTTCAAATTTTAGGCGCTATGCTTTTAAAATTTAAATTTAGCCTTGCTCGCCGCATTTAAATTCCGGCAGCGCCGCTTTTAAATTTAGCTGCGTCCTAATTTAACTCGCACCGCCGCACTCGCGATCAGATCCGCTAAATCAAATTTAGCCGAAATTTTAAAATTTTGAAATTTTATTAAAACAGCGGCCGCAAAAGAAACAACGCCTTTTAAAATTTCAAAATTTGACCCAGGCTCGCAGATTTAAATTTTAAAATTTTGATCCGCAAAGCGCTTTTTCATGCTAGTTTAAAAGCAGCAAATAAGCGGGCTTTGTGCCGTGCCGCCTAAGCGCTAAGCCCGTAAAGCCGCTTGCTCCGCGCTCTTTCAATTAAAACATTCGCCGCACGCCGTCAAACAAACGCCGCCTATGTTATCCGCTCGCCCGCTGCCCCGTGCCGCCGCAAAGTAAACTACCAAGCCGCCGCACGCGATCCTGCCGCACCGCACGGCGAAATTTAACTCTCGCCGCCCGTAGTTTCCACGCTCGCGCCCTGATCGAGCTTTGCGGCTACGGCATCCACGATGTCGCCAAGAGTTTGGATATTTTTAAAATCATCGGGCATCAGCTTGTAGCCGGTGTTTTTCTTGACGTAATCGACCAGATCGATCGCGTCGATGCTGTCGATCTGCAGATCCTCGTAAATTTTAGCCTCAGGCACGACCTTACTCTCGTCGATCTCGAAAAGCTCCACGAGCGCCTTTTTTAAAATTTCAAAAATTTCATCTTTACTCATTTTTACTCCTATTTTCGGCGATGTATTGCGCCAAAGACGCGACGGATGAGAAAATTTGCTTTAAATTTTGGGTTTTTGAGTTAAGCACGATGCCGTATTTTTTTTGCACCAAAAGCCCGAGCTCCAGCGCATCGACCGAATCGAGCCCCAGCCCGTCGCCAAAAAGCGGCTCATCGTCATTTATGTCGCCGGGCGCTACGTCTTCGAGGTTCAGCCCCGAAATGATCAGCTCCTTAAGCTCCAAAATTTCTTCGTTCACAGATTCTCCTTTTCATATAGATTTGATATTTTTTCGTAGAGTTTGCGCACGCGGATCGGGTTTGGGCGATCCGGCTCGAAGCCCGTTAGATCGAGCGCGCACAGCTCGTAGAGGTCGTATTTCATCCGAACCTCGGGCGTATCGTACCATACTTGTCCTTTTTTTAGGCTTTTAGGATCCATTTTTATCGCGACGCAGTTTATGTTTTTTGCGAAATTTATCGCGATGTAAAACGCCGCTTTGTGCATGGCGATGCGATCCGCGGTGCGCGTGCCCTCGGGGAAGATGATTAGGCTTTCTCCTCGCTCAAGGGCGCTGCGGCACGCATCTATCATCGCTTCCGAGCCGGTGTTTGGGATGTAGCCCGCGGCTGCGATGGCGGCGGAGAGGAAGGGATTTTTACACAGGC
This sequence comes from uncultured Campylobacter sp., assembly GCF_938031315.1. Taxonomy (GTDB): domain Bacteria; phylum Campylobacterota; class Campylobacteria; order Campylobacterales; family Campylobacteraceae; genus Campylobacter_B. Next base: position 1,190 of record NZ_CALHHT010000234.1, on the reverse strand, counting down.
TTTCCTTGACTACGCAGTTTGCGCGCCGCACATGAGCCAAAAAGATCACCACGTCAAGCAGGCTGGGGTGGTTTGCGATGATGAGAGTGCCGCTAGGCGGGAGTTTGCAGCGCCAGCTCACGCCGATGCTGCCGTAAAGTCGCGCGAGCAGCAAAAATATGCGCCACGAGATCATTATAAAATCGCGCACGAAATTTCGCACGACCTCTGTGCGGTTTAGCCTCAGCAGCGCTACGGGGAGGAAGAGCAGGTTGCCTATCATACACAGCGCGCCGAAGCTTGAGAAGGATAACGCGATGCCGATCTGTTTAAGCTTGCGCCTTAGCGGATCTGTCTGCTTCATCGCGCGGCGCCTCTTTCGGCGGGGATTTTATGCCTCTCGATGAGGATTTTACAGCTTTCGGCGATGATTTTGTGGTTCTCAGTGGGGATTTGATGGCTCGTCATGCGGGCAGCCTCGATAAAATTTCTACGGCTTGCCGCCTGCCGCATCGCAGTGGAGTTTTTGCGGTTTGTCGCGCGCGATATTTCGGCTTGCGGCGTGTGCCGAAGTAATAGAGCTTTCATGATCTGAGCGGAGGCGATCTCGGCGCCCTGCGTGTGCCGAAGCAATGAAATTTTTGCGGCGTGCGGTAAACCGCGATTTTGTGGAATTCTTGTCGTTTGCCGTATGTATTGCCCCAGCAAAATTTCCGCAGTTTTCTGCATGCTTCGTGCGTATTGCTGCGATGGAGCTTCTATCTTTTGCCGCGCGTATCGTTGCGGTAGAATTTCAGCGACTTGCCACACGCGCCTTTGCGACGGAATTTCTGCAAAGCGCCATATACGCTGTTTTAGCGCTATCGCATGGCGCACTGTCTGATTAAATTTATAGCTCGCGACGCAGTTAAATTTAAAATTTATCGCAACGCTTTGTCGTGCGCATTTTGCCTGATAGGCTACTTGGTTCATCGCGCGGCTAAATTTAAACTCGTAACCCAAGCTTTGTTCTGCTGAAAATATGAAATTTGTAGCCCGCTGCGCGTAGCATTTCGGCTCGCCGCATCTGTCTTTATGGCGGAATTTTACGGTGTACTGCTGCGGTAAAATTTTTATAGCCCGCGACTTGCACCGCTTAGGCAGATTTTTTTCAGTTCGTTGCGTATGCCTCGGCGGCGTATTTTCGCAGTGCGCCTCATTGCAACTCGATT
>NZ_CALHHT010000233.1 GCF_938031315.1 uncultured Campylobacter sp. | reverse complement strand
TTCGGCTCTGGATAAAAAGCTAAGCGCGCCCGCAGCCAGTAAAAACGACGATATTTGGAAAAAATAGCAAAATCCTAAGCGAATTTATTCGCGGGTATAAAATTCCTATGACTCATGCAAATTAAAATTCCGCGCATAATTTTGCTTAGCCTCGCGGTTTAGAATTTAACGCGAATTTCACCCACTTACGCGGATCGGAATTCTACGCGGAATTTTGCCCTCTTTCGCAAATTGGAATTTTGCGCGAAATTTCACGCGTCCTCTGCAAAATTTTCCCGCTTACTCAATTTAAATTTTACCCGCTCGGATAGATTTAAATTTTACGTAGAATTTCGCCTGTCCTCGCGGCAAGAAATTTCAAATATAATTTTACCCTCTCGTGCGATGCGAAATTTTACTAAATTTTCTACGCGCGATATAAAATCTACGTAAATTTTACTCGCGCAATTAACGTAAATAAAATTCCGCCTCCGCCTAAGCTTCATAGAATTTTGTAAAATTTTACTCACAGAGATGATATAAATTCCTAGCCATTATTTAAATTTTACTCGCGTTTTAGCTGCTTTTATACGCGCGGTAAGGATTTTTTAAAGCTAAAATTTTATATAATTATGCGTTTCAAAAAGGCATATTTTGAGTACTAAATTCTTTTTAGCGATCCTTGCGATAGGCGTTATAATGGGGCTTTGCGCGGGGCTCTTAAACTTCGGCATCAACGAAATTGAAACTTTTGCTTTCGGACATAATGATGAGGAATTTCACATTATCACGGAGCAAACCACTGCGCTTAGGCGCTTTCTTAGCGTCCTCGCAGCCGGCGCAATCGTAACTTTAATTAGAATTCTGCTAATAAGACTAAAACCTTTTTTAAACGTATCTTCAATGATGGAGGGGCAAAATCCGCCGTTTTGGCAAAATTTAATCCACTCGGTTTTGCAGCTCGTAGCCATCGCCATGGGCGCACCGATAGGCAGTGAGGCTGCTCCGCGCGAGCTGGGTGGCTTGTTTGCGGCTAAAATTTGCCGCGCCCTAAATATCGGCGGAGATGAGCTTCGGCTATTTGTCGCATGCGGCGCGGGAGCGGGACTGGGCGCTGCATATAACGTCCCGCTAGCGGGCGCGCTTTTTAGCCTAGAAATTTTACTTAAAAGCTTTGATACTCGAGCGATTTTGTGCGCCTTTGCCACGAGTGCGGTGGCCACAGCTACGGCGGAATTCGGAGCTTCAAAAGAAATTTATTACGAAGTTTCGAACTTCGCCCCTACCCCACAGAATTTACTCGCAGCGGCTCTAATCGGGCTTGTCACGGGGATCGCAGC
>NZ_CALHHT010000232.1 GCF_938031315.1 uncultured Campylobacter sp. | reverse complement strand
TATCGGCTGGTTGCCACTTGCCGGTTCGATGTGCATCGCAGTGGGCTATGCCGTAATCATCGCCTACGTTTTAAAGGCGCTAGTCCAAGCCATAGACGGCTCGCTAATGAGCGAAAATACCGATACGTGGTTTAACTCTTTTGCCCTGACGCCCTACTCCGTAGTGCCTTATCACTGCATAATCGTCGCAGGCACGTTGCTGACGCTGTTTTTCGGCGCCAAAAGCATCGAAAAAACGAATAAAATTATGATGCCGCTATTTTTCGTGCTATTTGCAATTTTAGCAGTTAGGGTCGCGACGCTGCAAGGCGCTGCAGGTGGATATGCCTTTCTTTTTGGCGCCGATTTTACTAAGTTAGCAGATCCGATGGTTTGGATTTCTGCGATGGGACAGGCGTTTTTCTCGCTATCGATTACGGGCTCAGGGATGATCGTCTATGGCGCGTATCTATCCAAGGACGAAGACATCGTATCTGCGGCGAAAAATACCGCGCTATTTGACACGCTAGCCGCGATGGTAGCTGCGCTAGTGATGATCCCTGCAGTATTTGCTTATGGAATGGATCCTGCGGCGGGGCCTAAGCTACTTTTTGTAACTCTGCCTAAAATTTTACAAGATATGGCAGGTGGTAGAATTTTTGCGGTGATTTTATTTACTGCCGTGATTTTTGGTGGAATTTCATCGCTTCAAAATATGTTCGAAGTAGTCGCCGAATCGCTAATGCATAAGTTTCCAAGGCTAAGCCGTGCATTCACGCTTGCGCTATTGTGCGCGATCTGCCTGGGTGCGGGCCTTGGTATGGAAGCGATAAGCTCATGGGGTCCGTGGATGGATTTCGTATCGATTTATATCATTCCGATCGGAGCAGTAATCGGCGCAATATCGTGGTTTTGGGTGATTAAGCGGAATGAAATTTTAGATGAGATCAATCTGGGCGCAGAGAGGGTTCGCGGCAAGCTCTGGTATGATATCGGGCGCTTTGTCTATGTCCCGCTGGCGCTACTTTTATGCATAATCGCGCTTAGTATGCATATTTCGTTTTGAATTAAAATCTTGCTAGATTTAGAATTAATAGTGTTCTCTCGTAATGGAGTTTTAGCAAATCACATTTATAAATCATTGCATTATCCATATAAATAATGTATAATGCAGTCAAAAAGGAGACAATATGACGCGATCTATAAACGTAAATTTTAGAATGGATGCCGAGCTTAAAAAAGGATTGGAGGAAGTATGCTCTGAAATGGGGCTAAATTTAACTACTGCTTTTACAATATTTGCTAAAAAAGTATTGCAAGAACGCAAAATTCCTTTCGAGCTGACAGCAGATCCCTTTTACAGCCACGAAAATTTATCTCATCTTAAGCGCTCTTTTGACGAATTAAAGGAAAATAGCGGGATTGAGCACGATTTGTTAGAAGCGGATCGATGAAAAAAATCTGGTCGCAAGAAGCTTGGAAGGATTATCTGTATTGGCAGAAAAATGATAAAAATATCCTAAAGCGCATAAATAAGTTAATCCTAGATATAGAGCGTAACGGCTACGATTGTATAGGCAAACCCGAAGCGCTAAAGGGTAATTTATCGGGGCTTTATAGTGTTAGAATAGATGGAAAAAATCGGCTCGTATTTAGGATATCTAATGGCGCCATAGAAATAGCTCAGTGTAAAACTCACTATGGAGATAAGTAAAATACGTACAAAAGCATCAATATCAAAGCGGTAAAATTTGTCCCAAAATAAAAACTCACACC
>NZ_CALHHT010000231.1 GCF_938031315.1 uncultured Campylobacter sp. | reverse complement strand
CCAAAAACGCTTCAAAATCCTCCGTGCTTTTTAGCGCGGGGCTCATCGTAAGAAACGCGATGTCAAAAACTGCGGGAATTTTAAAATTTTCGCTCCCTCGGTTTTTGCTCGCAGCGTCTTTTAAATTTAAAGCCCGGGCTTCTTGGGCTTGCAGGTTTGAAATTTCGCTTTGCGAGCGCGGATAAATTTTAAAATTTTCGCTCGCCGCGTCTGCAAAGCCGCCTGAGCTCAGCCGCTCGCAAAACTCCGCAAAGCTTAAATTTAATACGTTTTGCAAGCTGATGCCAAACTCCTCCGCGCTGCGCCTTAGCTCGCGCAGCATCCCCTCCGAGCTATCGATCGCCGTGACCTTGGCGCCCAGCGACGCGAGATAAAGCGAGTAAACCCCCGTGCCGGCGCCCACGTCGAGCACGCTTTTGCCAGCAAAGCTCACGCCCCAGCCGCGCAGTATCTCAAACACCCGCTTGCCGAAACTGCCCGGCTCGCCGCTAAATTTAGCGTAACTTTCGGACTTTTTATCCCAGCTATTTTCATCTGATTTTTCGCCGATTTTCTCCACCGCTCGCCTTTAAATTTTTTGTAATAATAGCAAAATTTGGCAATTTTTCCGAATTTGGGCTATAATAAATGCTTTCAAAATCTAGGCGAAAGGGCGTTCATGGCGGACGTGACGATAAGAAATTTAAACTTTGCTTACGAAAAACGCGAAATTTTAAAAGATATAAACCTAAGCTACGAGCTGCGCGATTTTTTAGCGATTTTCGGGCCCAACGGCGGCGGCAAAAGCACCCTTATAAAGCTGCTTTTAGGACTGCTGCAACCAAGCTCGGGCGCGATCGAAATTTTAGGTAGATCGCCCGCGCTTGCCAGGGCGCAAATGGGCTACGTGCCGCAGTTCATCGCGATAAACAAAAGCTTTCCCATAAGCGTGCTCGAAGTCGTTTTAATGGGGCTGATAGATAAGAAAATTTTCGGCTTTTACAGTAAATCCGAGCGCGAGCAAGCCATGCAAGCCTTGGAGCGCGTAGGCATGCAAGACCTTGCAGACTGCCGTATCAGCGAGCTTAGCGGCGGGCAGAGACAGCGCGTTTACATCGCGCGGGCGCTGTGCGCGAAGGCTAAAATTTTACTTCTTGATGAGCCGCTAGCGAGCATCGATACGATGGGGCAGGTTCAAATTTACGAGCTTTTAAAATCCCTAAACGAGAGCGGCTGCGGCATAATTCTAATCAGCCACGATGTGCAGCTCGCGCTAAACTACGCAAACCGCGCGCTTTACGTCGCAAACGGCTCGGCGCACACCCACGAGATCAATCCGGGAGGCAGGACGGAATTTTTAGATCACCTGCGACGCGAGCATGGGCACTT
>NZ_CALHHT010000230.1 GCF_938031315.1 uncultured Campylobacter sp. | reverse complement strand
GTTTTAAATTTGCGCCTGCATGCACCGCAGTGTCGTCAAGCGCGCGACTCCACGAACGGCAAAAGCAAACTATGACGGCAGCTGCTAAGCAAAGCTCAATTCACGCCCATACCCGCAAGCAGCCTAATTTCCGCTCGCATACGCAGATAAGGCGCTCGGATCCTCAGGAGCGAACCGATCGTCCGAGATAGCGTCATCCTCGCCCGAAAGTACGCTCATCGCGCTGATACGCGAGATCAGCAGTCGATCCTCGGCGATGTCGGCGCGATCCGAGCCGATAGTAAGCGACGTAATCGCCGTGCGCCCGATGACCGCGCGCCCGCCGTCCATCGTGCGAAGCCCCCAGATGTCGTGCAACACCGCAGGCTTGCCGTCCACCTGCCCTACGTAGAGCATCACGTGGCCGGGCATATACAACAGGGTTTTATACGCCACGCCGTTTTTATCGATGAAGCTAAGCTTTTCATCCGCGCTCATCCCTGCCAGCGAAAAACGCTCGCCGCGGCCCGATTGCGCCTTAGAATTTCGCGGCAGCCACAGCCCGAAATTTGCCAAAAAGTCTTTCGTCATAAGCGAGCAATCGCGAAGAAATTTATACCCGCCCCAGCCGTATTTCTGCCCAAGCAGGCTAGCGGCTACGATTTTTGAGTTCTGCTCATCAAGCGGCGCGGGCCAAAGTCTCGCATCTTCCGCGCTAACGAAATATCTCTTGCCACCAAACTGAGTTAAAATTTCGCCGCTAAATACGCTCCGCACGCCGAGCGTACCGCCAAGATCGCGCTCGCCGCTAAAATCATACGGCAGGATCGTGCCGGTACGCGCCCTAAAAAGCTCCGCACCGTTTTCGTCATAAACGGCGGCGCCCTCGCGCAGGATCGTTATAAATTTAGAATTTGCGTAAATATCTGCCTGCTGAGGACTGATGCGCTTTATCGCGTCGCTTCTGATCCAGCCCCACACGCCGTCGTTGCGCACGAACGCCCACGCGCCGTCTCTGCTGTAATGCGACAGCAGCATCGGATAGCCCACGCTCACGGCGGAATTTGCGGCGTAATCAAACGGCTCGCCCTCCCCCGGCTCGCTCGGATCGCCGAAAATCGGCAGATCGCTTGGGATATTTCGCAGCAACGCGTTTTTTACCGTTATAGCGGGCGCGGAGATCAGCCCGAACGCCTCTTCGTTCGCGTTTATGCGGATACTTTGATAGATCGCATCGTCGTATATCCTGCCTGCGGCGTCAAAGTGGCGCCCCTTGGCGTAATTAAGCCCCCAAAACGTATCGATTTCCGCCTTCACGGGCGCATCGTCAAACCAAATTTTAAAATAGCGGCTCTTAAACGCGCTTCCGCTTATGTTTTGCACCGACGCAGGAGCGGGCAGCCGCTCGCTGTTTTGAGCGTATTCGAGATCCAAAACAGCGGGATTTTCCGGGATAAATTTATGGACGGTTTTACCGCAACCTGCAAGGATTAAAGCCGCGAAGATGAGAGATACTAATCGTTTCAAACAAAATGCCTTTTAAAAAATTTTGGCTATAATTTTGCCAAAAAATAGGAAAAAACTTGATAAATTTCATCATCCAAAAGCTAAAAGATCGCAATATTTTCATCACGGGCGGCGCAGGCGTGGGCAAAAGCTACGTAATAAAAGAGCTCATCGAAAACTACCGCGCTCGCGGCAAGCTCGTCATCGTACTCGGCAGCACCGGCATCAGCGCCGTAGAGATCGGCGGCGTGACCGTGCATAGCTTCTTCCGCTTCGGCATTTGCAAAAACCACGAGGAGTTAAAAAGCTTCGATCGCAAACAAAGCGGCAAACTAAGCGAGCTGCGAAAAATTTTAGCCCTCGCAGATCTCATCGTGATCGATGAAATTTCGATGATCGGCGCCGAGCTTTTCGAGATGATCTATCTTAGAATTTCAAATTCTAAATTTAACGGACGGCTGCTCGTTACGGGCGATTTTTATCAGCTTCCGCCGGTGCGCAAAGAGGGCGAGAGCACGCCGCGCGCGAGCCTATTTAGCGACTCGGATTACGCCTTCGGCTCGTACGCGTGGAGGCAGTGCGAGTTTTTTTACGTCGAGATGATAGGCTCCAAGCGCACCGCGGATGCGGCGCTATACCGCCTGCTTTGCGAGCTGCGGCTCGGCATCGCAAGCGAGCAGACGGCGGAGCTGATGCGATCTTTGCTCATCGATGCCGCGCGAGCTGATCCGAACGCTACGATAATCTCGGGACGAAACGCCGAAGTAGATGCGATAAACAACTCCAGGCTAGCCAAGCTTAATGCGCCGCAAAGCAGCTTTGAGGGCGTTTATGAAGCGCTGCAAAGCGGAGTGAGCGAGCAGAAAATTCAAAAATGGATCGCCTTGCTAAATACGCCGCAAAGTCTGACGCTAAAAGAAGGCGCAAAGGTGCTGTTTACCGCAAACAAAAGCGGCGAGTTTTTTAACGGCGAGCAAGGCGTCGTCGAAAAGATCGAAAAAAGCTCCGGCGGCGAAATCGAAAGCGTGGTCGTAAAAAAGCCCTCTGGCATACTAAGCCGCGTGGGGCTGCAAACATACGAACTAAGCGAGATCGCCGCAAGCGGCGCGGATGCCGAGCAGGTCGTGCTGGCGCGGTATTATCAGTTCCCGCTCAAGCTCGCATATGCTATCACGATCCACAAATCCCAAGGCATGAGCATCCCGCAGCTCATCTGCGACATCGACAGGATCTTTGCCAAGGGGCAGCTCTACGTGGCGCTTTCGCGCGCGACGAGCCTTGCGGGGCTCGGGGTGATATATACGCGCACGGAGCCCTTGCTACGGTATTTACAGCGCAGCGCAAGCGCGGACGAGGCGGTAGTGAAATTTTATCAAGAGAACGAATTTTATAAAATTTCGGATCAAAAAATTTAAGGAAACGTATGCAACTAGACAAAGCGATAGCGCTAAGTAGAGCCAAACAAAAAAAGTGCATTTGCAAGGTAGTGATGATCTATGCCAAGATAGCATTTTTGTATCTGTTTCCATTTATAGTGATGTTTTCGATCGATGCGGTATTTAAAACAGACGACGATACGGATTACAAGATGATCGAAGTCTATCTTATCTACGCGGTGCTTTTAATTTGTTACGTTGCTTATATTTACGACGACATTACAGGCGCCACTTATGAATATAAACTATTTTACAAAAAAGTTTTGGTGCGCACGGCGATCTCACAGGCGTATCCGCAGCTTACTTATTCGCCAGGCCGTGGCATAAGCGCGAAGGAATTCAGGAGAGCGGGAATATTTGCAAATTCCGATTTTATCGGCGAAGATGAGATAAAAGGCGAATGGGATGGGGTAAAATTTAGCCTCAGCGAGGCGATTAGAATCAAAAAGAACTACGATCTGGGCATAGACAATACTTATGTGAAGCTAGCTTCGCTTGCGATGAGCTTATATGATGCGTATATGGATTTTAGCGGTAGCGTGCTGATATGCGAGTTTGGTAAGAAATTTTACTCCCGAACCATCTTGGCAAGCCGCGAGCTGAATACAAAAATTTTAGGCGAGAAGGAGCTAATGGACAACGTCATTTTTAATAGCGAATTTCGCGTGTTTGCTGACGACAAGGTCGAAGCTCGCTATCTATTGACGCCTACGTTGATGGAGCGACTAAATGAGCTGAAGCGATACTATTATAAATTTAGCATCAGTGCGGCATTTATGGATAATAAATTTTACCTATTTCTAAACGGCGCGCCGAACCGCTTCGAAACAGAGCTATTTAGCATACCTCCTACTACCGGAACAACGTATGCTCATCAATACGAACTGTCTGAAATTTTAGAATTAGTAAGCGAGCTGGGTCACATAACCGGAGAGCTAGAAAGCAAAATTTAATCAGCCCGCGTAGTTTAAATTTAACGGGCTAAATTTGACCGCCCTATTACAGTCCCGCTTCGGCTCTTAGCCGCGCAGCATACATCTCGCGTAGGCGCGGTACGTATTTGCCGACTGTGCCGCCGCCGACCTGCCTGCCGTCTGCCTTTACGATCGGCAGCACCATCAGCGTCGCCGCGCTGATAAAGGCCTCATCGGCCTCATAAACCTCGCTCATTCCAAACGCTCGCTGCTGCACACTAAGCCCCACCTGCT
>NZ_CALHHT010000229.1 GCF_938031315.1 uncultured Campylobacter sp. | reverse complement strand
CGCGGGGCTTCCAGTAAATTTTATCGCTAAGCCGCGCGGCACGATAGCGACTAAATTTTATGTTTTCAAGGAGCGGGTTTCGGCGGGTAAAATTTGAACCAAAATTTAAAAATTTGACTTTAAATTTGAACATAAAAAATTAAGGTGAAGTATTTTTACGTCAGACGAGGCAGCGGCGAACGAGGCGAGGGAGCGGGTTCGGTCGTCCGTGACCGATTTGACATTTTCAAGATGCAGGTCTAGGTAGGTAAAATTTGAAGCAGAAATTTGCAAATTTGAGTGCAAAAAAAGCAAGGCGAAGTATTTTTGTCATAGACGAGGCGGATGAGCAAGGGCAAAGGAGCGTATAATATAATACGCGACTGCAGCCCGCAGCGAGATCCAACGAAGTATAGGGCAAAAAGCCAAGCCGCAAAGTTAAATTTACTCGCCGCTTAGCAGGATATACCCACTCTCGCTAATGTTTTTAAATTTAACCCCCAGCTCCCGCTTTAGCCTTAGCACGACGTTTTGTATCGCGCATTTGCTCGTTTGCTCGCCCTCGTAGACGAACTCCTCGATCATCTCGTAGCTCACGAGCTTGTTTAGATTGTACGCAAAGAGCCAAAAGAGCTTGTTTTGCAAAAAGGATAGATAAATTTCTTCGCCGTTTTTGTAGATCTTTTCTTTGGCGAGATTTATGCTCGTTTGCGGGCCCAGGCGCACGAGCTTTTCGTCCTTTTCGTAGGTCAGAGCCACTAGTAGGCGGTGCAGCGCCGTGATATCGACCGGCTTTTTTAGAAAAGACGCCGCGCCGTGCTCGATGCTTTTGATGAGATTGTCGTCGGTGTCGTAGGAGGTAAAGACGATAAATTTTTGCACGGGCTTGATGCGTATCATCTCCTTCATCATCTCAAAGCCGTTCATCGCGGGCATGTGGATGTCGGTGATGACGATGGCGGGGGCTAGCTTTTTAAAGCGCTCCAGCCCCTCTAGCCCGTCTGCCGCGCCCCAGACGCTTAGGCAGTAGGGCTTTAGCCCGCTTATTAGCAGCTCCCTTGCGATCTCGTCGTCCTCGACGATGAGGACGGTTAGGTCTTTAAGCAGCTTTAAGTGCTCTTGCATCTTATTCCTTTAAATTTATCTCAAAGCCGAGCTCAAACGTAGTCGGATCGCCAGCACTCAGTAGCCTGATATCGCCTGCGAGCTTTTCGTTTGCGAGCTTTTTGCCAAAATACAGCCCGATGCCGCTTCCTTGTTTTTTGGTGGTTTTTGGCTGGGTTAAAATTTTATCTCGAGCCGCCTTGCTCACGCCGCTGCCGTAGTCTGTGACGGATATTTTGCACGTGCCGTTTTCAAATTTGACGTCCAAAAAAACCTGCCGCTTGGCGATCTCGTCTTTGTATCGCTCCACGACCGCGTCTTTGGCGTTGTGAATGAGGATGAGTAAAATTTGCTGCACGATGCCCATTCGCTGAGTCACCTGCTCATCTTTAAACTCGCGCAGGCTTACCGTGATGTTTGCTTTGCTAAGCTCAGTGTGCATGAGCTTTAGTAGGTCTTTGATGCAGCGCTGCACGCTAAATTTTTGCGGGCTATCGCTCGTTTTATAAAAATTTCTAAAAATTTCGATCGTATCGCTCAAAAGTACGGTCGCAGCCTGGCCTTTTTGCAACATACTCTCTAGCGTCGCGGCGTCTAGCTTGCCGTCTTTTTGCAGCATGAGCAGGCTTGAGATCATCAAATTTAGCGAATTAACCGGCTGGATAAACTGATGATTTATGCCGCTGATTAGCTCGCCCGCCTCGCTCATACGGGCTTTGTGCTTGAGCAGGGCTTCGTAGTCGTCTTGCAGGTTTTTGATTTTTGAATACATAAAGTTATGGAGGAAATTCGCCACCAGCGCCAGCGCTGCGAACGCAAAAAGCAGGATGAGGGCATTTTTTAGCGCGGAGTTAAGCAGCGCGGCAAGCTCCTTTTCGTTATCGGTGCCGGCTCCTATGAACCAGTTTAGCGTGGGGATCTCGGCGACGGAGATGAAATTTGAGCCGATATTTAGGCTCGTGATATCTTCGTCACGCAGGAAAAGCTCTTTAAATTTATCCTCGATCTGCTTTTTTAGCGCCGCATCCTTCATCGGCGTTAAAATTTCGCCGCCGTGGGTTACGATAAAGGCGTAGGAGTCGGGCGCGAGCTTAAATTTTTCCATATTTTTTAGTGTGTTTTGCAGTTTCACAACGCCGCAAAACACCCCCGCAAACGAGCCGCCATCCATGACGGGCACGCATAAATTTAGCGTCGGCTCGCCTAAGGTTTTATGGCGCTGCATAAAATTTACCGTGGGCGCTAGCGTGTTTTTGGTCTCCTCAAACCACACAAGTCCCGTGCGCAGGCTCTTTGGCATCGCCTCGTCGCCCTCTAGCTCCTTGCCGTCCACGAAGATCTCTCCGTCCTCGCGCAAAAACTGCAAGGCGTCGAATTCTGCGGAGTTTTCTTTAAAAAGCCGTATGAAGCCGCCGAGCTTTTCGTCGTCTCGTATCGCGCCTGCGTTTTGCATAAATTTAGCCGCGCGCACCAGGGAGTGCAGCCGCTCATCCAGCCAAAACGAGAAATTCCCGACCATATTTTCGCTCGCGGCGATCTTGTTTTTATCCGCGAGAGCGATGATCTGCGCCTTGGCGTCCTCGTAGTTTTTCACGCCCAAAAGCACCACGAAAAGGCTCGCGAAAATGATGATGAAGTAAATTTTAAAATTATGTTCGCGTAAGGCTCTCATGCGGCGAGTATAGCAAAATCGGTCTAAATTTAGACCGATTTAAGCTTTTTTGAGAGTTAAAATTTTGCAAACGAACATCGCGGCGAGCACGACGAAGCAGACGCCAAAGCCGATCAGCGTGCAGTCGGCCATCGACATAAATTTGCTTGATGGGATCAGGTACCAGCCCTCCTCGTAAAGATCGACGAGATACTTCTGAAAGCCGCTTAGCGTAACGCCGTCGGGCACTAGCGGACTGTCGTAGCCGCAATCGCCCGTAGGCAAGAACCAATCTGGCGCCCATTTTTCAAGCGGCAGGCCGAACGGATAGTGCGGCTCGGTCGAGCAACCCTGCACGCCGAACGGATCGTCTCCGTGCACGGCGTCGTGGATTTTGATTAGTTTGGCGCTATACATTATGCCCTGGATCGCGCCCCAAAAGGCTAGCAGGTAGCCTGCGAGTGCGAGGAGTAAATTTTTGGGATTTATGATCGTGACCAGGCCTCCTAGCGCCATGCATAAAAAGGCAAAGCGGATATAGACGCACTGCTCGCAAGGCGGCATATAGACGTAGTTTTGAAACAGCGAGTGCGCGAGGATAACAAGCCCGACGCTCACTGCTACAAGGATCGCCCACGGCAGACGGCTATCTGCGAATTTCGCTATTTTTTCCGCAAATTTCATGCCCGTGCCCTATTTTTTGAGCAGCTCTTCGATTAGCTGCGCCATGCCGTCGATGGAGCTGATGGACTTCGTCATGATGAGGTATTTGCCGTTTACGACGAACGCCGGCACGCCTTGGATCTTGGCTACGTCGTAGCTCTCGTCCCATTTTTTAAGCAGTTCGGCGACTTTTGGGTCCTCCAGCTTTTTTTGATAGTCCGCCTCGCTGATGCCCGCCGCATCAAGCCCCGTCTTTAAAAACGCAGCCTCGTCTTTGCCGTCGCTCCAGCGCTGCTTTTGATCGTGATAGGCCTTGTAGTAGGCAAATTTCGCCTTTTTAAACAGCGAGTTTTCATCTAGCAGGCTCACGCCCTTCTCCTCGTCCATCGCGACCAAAACGGCAAAAATTTTACTCGCTGCCTCGCCGTATTCGCCCTTGGTTTTTAGATGAAACGGTACGTATTTTAGCCCCGCGACCTTTTCTACGACCTTTGGCGTTACGGTTTTGTCGTATTTGTAGCAAAACGGGCATGCGTAGCTAAAGACCTTAACCAGCGTGTTTTGCTCGACTGGTAGCGGTTTTTCGAGCTTTACGTAGTCCTCGCCCTCGGTAAACGCGGCTGCGCTAAGGGCGCCAAACATCGCAACGGCTAGAAAGCCTTTGCTAAATTTAGAAAGTAGATTCATGGAGTACTCCTTAAAATGATTTCGTTTGCTTTAATTTTATATCCTCTCGCCGCCGCAAAACTCACGCTAAGATAAATTTTAGATTAAATTTATGGAATTTCGGCTAAATTTTGGCGTAAAAGCTAAAATTTGAAATTATTTTTTATAATTAAGCTAGTTTTAATAAACGCGTGATTTTTACGTTAGCGAGGTTGATTAAAATTACGCTACTAAATCTTACGAGGAGCATCCAATGAAGAAAAGTAAATTTCTCTCAGTTGCGGTCGCGGCCGCCTTGTCTTTGTGCGTAGGCTCCACGGCAGTTCTGGCTGCCGACGGTTCAAGCGGCCCAAATACTTACCGCGGTGAAGGTAAGATCGGCGCCGTCGTCATGAACCCTTATAAAACCGCTCCGCTAACGGCGGTTATACGAAATGCTGGCTATACACTAACGGATATAAAAGTAACCGTAAAGGCCAAAAAAGGCGGCGTAGATATAAGCTACGACGTCTCGAACTCTAAAGCTCTTCAGCACGGCGGAATTCCTATTTGGGGACTATACCCAGACTACGTAAATAAAGTCGAAGTCAGCTACAAAAGAAACGGCGAAGCAGTGAACGAAACGTATGAAATTTACGCTCCCGCAGTCGTAGTTTACGGTTCGGGAACGAGACAGATAAGAGCGTTGCCACAAGCGGTCGTTACTAAAGATAACCCAAAATATCATCACAATATCTACTTGATGAACCATCTAAGCTCGACGTTGCCAAACGCGGGTCAGGCTGTTTGGAATAGTCCCGTAGGCGGCGCGCTGGAGTGGGACTATGAGAGCTATGTCTGGGCGGTGGACGGCAAAGGCGATATTAGATGGTACTTAAAGACCGATGAGATCAGAGATCCCAACCATCTTAAGAAAAAAGGCAATATGATGGGTTTTGATCAGACCAAAGACGGCGATCTCATCTGGGGTCAGAGCCAAGTGATGAACCGATATGATCTGATGGGGCGTAAAATTTTCCAGCGTGATTTGCCAGCTAGTTATGAGGACTTTTCTCATCATATGGAAGAGACAGCAAAAGGCAACTATATCTTGCGCGTAGCCTCAAGCGACTATAAAAGAAAAGACGGCAAAAACGTCCGTACCGTCCGCGACGTTATCATCGAGCTCGATCCTAACGGCAACGTCGTAGACGAGTGGAAGATAATGGATATACTAGATCCCTATAGGGACGTAAATTTACTCGCTCTTGATCAAGGCGCCGTTTGTTTAAATGTAGATGCTAAAAAAGCGGGCCATACCGCAGATAAAGAATCGCTTGAAGACGCAAACGCGCCTTTTGGCGACGTTATGGGCGTGGGAGCGGGGCGTAACTGGGCGCATATAAACTCGGCTAATTACGATCCGTCCGATGATAGCATCATCATCTCCGTTCGCCACCAAAGTGCGGTCGTAAAGATCGGGCGCGATAAAAAGGTCAAATGGATACTTGCTTCTCCCGAGGGCTGGAACGGCGAACTGGCTAAAAAGGTGCTAAAGCCGATCGATGCAAACGGCAAGGCTATCGACTGCGGCGAAAGCGGCTCGAAATGCCCTGGATATCTTAGCGATAAAGGCGGATTTGACTACACTTGGACGCAACATACGGCATTTAAGGTAGCCGAAAAGAGCAAAAACGGCAAAATTCACGTCAGCGTATTTGACAACGGCGATAGCCGCGGTATGGAGCAGCCCGCACTCGTGAATATGAAATACTCGCGCGCGGTCGAATACGAGATAGACGAAAAAAATATGACCGTAAAGCAGGTTTGGGAGTATGGCAAACAACGCGGCTTTGAGTGGTATAGCCCGATAACGTCGGTCGTGGAGTATCAGCCTAGCCGCGATACGATGTTTATCTACTCGGCTACGGCTGGACTTGGCGACGTAGTAGCGTTTGACGAGGGCAAGGCTAAGTTGACGCCGTTTTTGGACGAGATCAAATACGGCACGCAGGATGTGGAATTTGAGATGAAATTCATAGATAGCAACACGATCGGCTATCGCGCGCTGCCGCTGGATATCCAAAAATCGTTTAAATAAATTTGACTCGGAGCGGGCTTGCTCGCTCCGTTCTTAAACGGCGAAACGATAAATTTGATAAATTTTACTCGCTAAAATTAAAATTTACAAAATTTATTATCAAGGAGAACCCTATGAAACGAACTCTTTCTTCATTTGCGCTAGCTGCGGCGTTACTCGGCGGTCTAAGTACGGCTGCGCTCGCTATCGGCGGACCTAGCGGCGCGCACATCGACTACGCCGTCCCGGGCAAGATCGGCGAGGTGGTCGTAAACCCATACGACATCGCGCCTCTAACGGCGGTCATCAAAAACGGCGGATACACGCTATCAAACGCGAAAGTCACTATCGTGCCGAAGCCGGACGGTCAGGTTATCAGCTACAAAGTCGCCGACAAGCATCTGCGCACGCACGGCGGAATCCCTGTTTTCGGGCTATATCCGGACTATCAAAACACCGTCGAGGTCGAGTATGATAAAATTTATAAAGGTGGAACCGAGCACGTAAAAGAAACCTATAAAATTTACGCGCCTGCTATTTATCTAGAGAGCTCGGGCATGCCGTCTCAAAAGGGCGCGCTGTTTGATAAAATCGAGGTCGTAAAGGCTCCGAGCGCTAAATTTGCTAACCGCCTCTACTATGTAAATAACTTCGTAAATAAAACGGGCAAAGGCACCAAGGTCGTGTGGAACAACCCCGCAGGCGGCGCGATCGAGTGGAACTACAGCCCGAACAACTTCATCCTAGACACCAAAGGCGAAGTACGCTGGTATCTGGAGCCGAGTAAAATTTACGACCTCAAGCAGCCCTTTAGCGCGGGCGTCATGATGGGCTTTAAGCAAAACGACGACGGCGCGATGACGTGGGGATATGGCCAGCGATATGCCAAATACGACATAATGGGGCGCGAAATTTTTAACCGCGAGCTGCCTGCTGGCTACAACGACTTCTCGCACTCCATGGACGTAGCGCAAAACGGACACTACTTCCTCCGCGCGGCAAACGCCAACTATAAACGCGCCGACGGTAAAAACGTCCGCACCGTGCGCGACGTCATCGTCGAGGTTGATCGCGACGGCAACGTCGTGGATGATTTTAGGCTGTATGAAATCTTAGATCCGTATCGCGACATCGTGCTAAAAACTCTCGATCAGGGCGCGGTATGCCTAAATATCGACGCTAGCAAGGCGGGCCACACCGCGAGTTCGGACGAGCTAGCCGCGATGGATACGAACGAAAAATGGGGCGACATCGTGGGCTCGGGCCCCGGACGCAACTGGGCGCACGTAAATAGCGTGGATTATGATCCAAGCGACGATAGCATCATCATCTCCAGCCGCCACCAAGACGCCGTCATCAAGATCGGCCGCGACAAAAAAGTCAAATGGATAATGGGCGCGCACAAAGGCTGGAAGGATCAGTTTAAGGGCTTCCTGCTCCAGCCTGTAGATAAAGACGGCAAAAAGATCGTCTGCGAGGACGAATACTCAAAATGCCCGGGCTACGAGAGCGAAACGGGCGGATTTGACTGGCAGTGGACGCAGCATACGGCTTTCCGAATCGATAGCAAGTCTAAAAAAGGGCTCGTCTATCTAACCGTCTTTGACAACGGCGACACCCGCGGTATGGAGCAGCCTGCGATGGCGGGTATGAAATACTCCCGCGCGGTCGTTTATAAAATCGACGAAAAAGCTAAAACCGTCGAGCAAGTCTGGGAGTACGGCAAACAGCGCGGCAGCGAGTGGTACAGCTCTGTTACTTCGCTAGCGCAATATCAAGACGACCTAGATAGCGTGATGGTTTACTCTGCAGTTGCCGGCATGCAGTTTGACATCGCCAAAGGCCGCCCGGTCGGCGTGCCTAGCCCTCACATCAACGAGTTTGAATGGGGCGCAAAAGAGCCGTCAATCGAAATAAAAATGACCAACGCGATGGGCTATCAGGCGTTTCCGTTTAGCCTAGAAAAGGCGTTTGAAAAATAAAATTTTAAAATTTAGCGGCCCCGGGCGACGCGCTTTGGGGTCGCTTTTGTTTTAGTTTATGGTCAAATTCTACACATCTACTCGATAGAATTTCATCCGAATTTGCTAAATTTTATCCCTCGGTACGGCAAAATTTAGCCGAAAACATAGCTCTTTATTCTAGATAAAATTTAATCATCGGATTTGCGATTTCGCACTCTGCTTTTGCTATAATTTCGCTCTGCTAAAATTAATAAGCGTTATTTTGGTATAGACGAGGTAGCGCACGGTTTGGATGAAATTTGCATCCCGCTTGGGGCAGGGGACGACGGGTATGAGGTTAATGCGCCCAAAGGATATCCGTGCGGCAAGGCGGCGCAGCAAAGGAGAAAGAGTGGAAAAATCTAGAAAAAAGGAACTCAAAAAGCTCGCGGCGTAGCGGCAGCGAGATGCATTTGAAAAGAGCCTGTCTATGAATAGGGCGGAGTTTGAGGGGCTATTTGAGTTCTTGGGCTAGAGCTTGGCGCATCGCGACTGCGACGGCACGCATAGGCTCATACTGGATTTTGCGAGCTCGCCGCGTGCCGAATGAGGCGGCGGTTTTGGACTTTTGCGAGCAAAACGGCGGATATTGCGACCGCGAAGTTTTAAACAACGTGCAAAATTGCTTCGAATTTTAAGGAGCTATGTGCAGAAAGACATGGTTTTGCCCCTGCATCGCATTTCGTAAATTTTTACCCGCGCGGCATTTAAATTTAGCCTAAAATTTCCCCGATGAAAAACAGCGCCGACATCGCAAACGTGCAGAGTGCTACTGCCTTTAACTGCCCGTCGAAGTCGCGGCACTCCCGCACTTTTAAGACGAAAAAGAGGTGCCACACAAGCGGCGCAAAGCTAGCTATGTAGAGTAGTTTTACGCCTGAATCTCCGCGCAAAAGCGAGTAGCAAAGCATCAGGCTCGCCCCGCCCGCGATCAGCGCATAGTGGTAGCACTTGGCCGCGCGCAGTCCGATACGCACGGGGATCGTGCGCTTGCCTTTGAGCGCATCGTTTTGTACGTCGCGCATATTATTTAAATTTAGCACGGCGGTGCTTAGCATCCCGCACGCGCACGCAGGCAGCAGCAGCGCC